>NZ_LZLU01000046.1:0-37222 GCF_001673415.1 Mycobacterium sp. 1165196.3
GGCGGCTACTACTGCGAAGTCCACCACGTCACCGACTACAGCAAGTGCCACACCACCGACGTCAACAACCTCACCTTCGCCTGCGGCCCCCACCACCGCCTACTACGCCCCGGCGGCTGGACCACCCGCAAAAACACCCACGGCGACACCCAATGGAAACCACCCCCACACCTCGACACCGGCCAACCCCGCACCAACACCTTCCACCACCCCGAAAAACTCCTGCGCGACGAGGATGGCGACGGCCCGCAGTGGCCAGATCGTCAGTCAGGTCTAGTCGGAGTCATTCGCCCGCGCGGCGGCCTTCTCCAGGTCGGTCAACGCAGGCTCGATCCGATCGGCCATGTCGTCGATGTCGTTGGCCACCTCGGGCGTCGTCACGAAGCCGAAGTCCAGGTAGTCCTGGTAGGAGAAGCAGGTGATGTTGAGCGCGACGTCCATCACGGGCGGCCCCAGCGGCACCAGCGAATCCAGTTTGGCGCCAGCCATATACAACGGGAACGGCGGTCCGGGGACGTTCGAGACAACCAGGTTGATGGGGGCCAGGTTTCGCGACAGCCCGCTGGCGGTGTAAGCCCGCGCGGCCAGCTGCAGCAGCCCGGGCGGCGTGGTCTCGGTCAGCCCCATGATCTGATGCGCCGACAGCGCCTTGGCCATCAGCTTGGCGTTCTGGGTGCTTTCGTGAATGGCCCGCAGCCGCTCGCCCGGGTCTTCGACATCGGTGGCCAGCGAGACGGTCATGGAACTGACCTTGTTGCCGACGTCGTCCTTGTCGTTGTCGGTGCGCGTCGAGACCGGGATCTGCGCGATGAGCGGCTTGGCGGGCAGCTCGCCGCGTTTCTGTAGATAGTCGCGGGCGGCGCCGGCCACCAGGGCCAGCACGACGTCGTTGAGCTTGACGCCGTAGGCGTCCTTGACGACTTTGGCGCGGGCAAGTTCAACGCGGCACCCGGTGATGCGCCGATGCGGCGAGACCGGCGCGTTGAAACGGGTTTTGGGCGCCTCGAAGTAGCGCGGCGGTCTGCTGCGCACACCCAGGGTGGCGATCTGCTGGCGCACGGTCTGCTCCATCAGCCGCGCGATGCGGAACGGCGTCTTGACGCCCACGTTGATCAGGGCGCCCACGGCGCGCCGCTCTAGTCCGGGCAGCTGGAATCCCACCAGCGATCCGACCGTTTCCTGTTGCGGCGCACGCGGTTCCGGCGTGGTGTCCAGCAGGATTTCACCCAGTCCGGCGCCCGAGACCCCGTCGACAATGGCGTGGTGCATCTTGGTCAGCGTGGCGATCCGGCCGCCCTCGACGCCCTCGATCACCCACATTTCCCACAGCGGCCGGGAGCGATCCAGCTTGTAGGACATCAGCCGCCCGACCAGCTCCTCGAGCTCGCGGCGACCGCCCGGCGCGGGAACCCCGATGCGGCGGACGTGGAAGTCGACGTCGAGCTCCTCGTCCTCGACGAACCACGGCCGGTCCAGTCCCAGCGGCGCGCCAGTGACCCGCCACCGCAACTGCGGGACCTCGGGCAGGCGCTCGATCAGTAATTGACGGAGACGTTGAAAGCTGTACTCGGAGCATTCCTTCGGGTCGCAGATCGCCAGCGCCCCCACGTGCATGTGCCAGCCCGCGGTTTCCGCTGACCAAAACGCCGCATCGACACTCGAAAGCCGTCTCATCACCTGACCGTAACCCCCCAACCGCCGTCGCCACCAGCAATGGCAAACAAACTACCCGCCGGCTCGGCGCAGGAAGCGTCCGCGTGGCTACCGGGTCGACGCGGCTACCCGCGGGCACCCGTCTGCGACAACATATTTGTCCGTCCGGGTGCCAGGCGGGCGGCTCACTGGCTTCGATCGACGGGAGTCGCGGGCGAACTGGGCGACGTCGGGCTCGGCATCGATCGGGTCCACGCCCGTGGGACCGACAAGATCCCGATCGCCGCGCCGCGCCCGACGCTCACCCTGGGCGCCGCGTGATTCGTGCCGCCCCCCGGCGAGCACATGACCGCGGCCCTGCACAGCGCGGCGGCCTTGTTGAGGGAACTCAGGTGTTTGAGCGCGAAGTCGACCGGTGCCGACAACGAGCTCAACTTGGACAGCGGCGCCGTTGCCGACAACAGGGACGTATCAAAGGTGGCCAGCGGCGAGGTGGACAGCGCGCCCAGCGCTTCGGAGATGGTTGAGATCACTTGTCGGCCAGTCGTTATGACCTCCGGTGCGACGGTCAGGGTCCAGTTGCGAGACGGCGGGGTGACCCCCACGGGCTCGCCGGGGTCGGCGGCGGGCGGCGGCGAATCGAACGGTGTCAGCTTCCAGACGCCGGCCGACGCGCGGGCGTAGGCATACATGGCCGCGGCATCCTGCGCCCACATCCGTTCGTAGTCGGCGTCGGCGTCGGCGACCGCCGGACTGAGCTGGCCCAGACAGTTCGCCGCGGCCAGCGAAATCCGCCGCAACCGGTTGGCGTCGATCGCATGGGGCGCCACCACCGCCGCAAGCGCCAAGCCGTAGGCGGCCGCGGCCGCGGTGGCCTGACTGGCCGTCTGCCGGGCCTGCGCGGCGGTGGCGTCGAGCCACGCCAGATAGGGTGCGACGGCTTGGGTGATCGGCGTAGTCGACGCGCTCTGCCCTCCCGGTTCCAGCTCGGCGATCACCGCCCGGTAGGTCAGCGCCATGTCAGCGAGTTGGGCGCCCAGCACACCCCAGGCCTTGGCGGCGTCCATCATTGATCCGGCGCCGGGGCCCGAATGCATCCGCCCCGAATTGCTTTCCGGCGGAAGGGCACCGAAATCCATCACTGGCCCCAGCTCAATGGCGGGCGAATGGTGCTGCAACATCAGGCTTTTCTCTTCGGGGGTGATGGATATGCGGCGGCAGTTGGTGTTGGCGGTCAGCCGCTGCCCTTACCGCCTTCGGCGGACTCGAGTTGACGTGGGCAGTACGACTTCGCCGATATCGTCGCGAACTGGGCGGCGCCGTTGGTGCTCAGCGCGGGGTTGTTGTCCCGCAGGTCGTTGAGGAGCTGAAGACCGGAGACGCCACGAGAGATCAATCCGCACACCGCTTTTCCGGCGGCAACGGCTTGGTCCGGATTCGCAAAACTGATCCCCACCTTGTGGAGATCGGCGATGAAGACCTCGTTGTTCTCGTCGGCGGCCGCCTCGTCCTCTCCCGGGACGGCGTGTGCGGGTACCGCGGTGACGATGCCCAGCGATACACCGAGAAGCGCTAGCAGCAGTTTCATGCATCCTCCTTCGAGGCCCTATGGCGGTTTCCCGGTTGATCCGGTCCACTGAGACGAAATCCGTTGCACCGCAAGGCGCTACCCCAGTTTCGATTCGGGGGATCCGACCGCGACTTCCTCTCCGTCGGTCACGTGCACGGCGTGCACGCCCGGCGTTGTCCTGAGCTTGGCGACCAGGTCGTCGAGGCCGGCCTCGTCGACGTTCCAGTGCTGCACCTGGTCGGGCATCTCCTGCAGTTGGGCGATGATGCGGTCGAGCTTGACCGGTCCCTGCCGGCGCTCGCCGGTGATCGCGCGGGCCTGGATGCCCGTGGTGCTGACGACACGCGATGCCGGGCTGCCCAGCGCGCCGCCCGCCAGACTGCCCAGGGTCGCCTCGTTCACCAGGCCCGACAAATCCGTCGCCGCGGCCGCGGCCAGGCTGGTGCCCGGTAGCGCGGTGGAGGCCAGCCTGATCGCCGGGGCGGCCGTCGCCCAGCTAGCCGGCACCGACAGCTTGCCCACTGTTGGCGCGTTACCCAGCACCGCCGATACGGGCTTTGCCGCGATGCCGGCGGCGATGTGGCCGGGCGACGCCAGCCCGGCGCCCAGCGACGATTTGGCCATCGCGGCGCTCCACGGCGCATAGATGAAGAAGTTCTTCCACTGCGAGACACCAAGGCTGATGGTGGCATTGACGACGTTGGTCCACGTCGCCTGAGTGCCGATCTGCGAAATGCTCGAATACAGCGTCTCCCAGAACGGTGCTATCTCCGTGCTCCCCGTGGCGCCCCCGATCAAGTTCTGCCAGAACTGGGTGTATTGACCGGTGAGCGAGGTGATATAGGCCTCGATCTCCTTCAACCAGGACGACAGCGACGTCGACTCCGCCGCGGCCGCGGCGGCCGCCTGGGTCGCCGGTCCGGCGTCGTTGGTGGTGGCCGGCGCCTGCTCGAACGGCGTCAGCTCACCGGCCGATTCCGACGCGGCGGCATAACTGAACATGGCGGCGACATCTTGGGCCCACATCTGGCCGTACTCGTCCTCGGTCGCCGCGATCGCCGCATCGTTCTGCCCCAAGATGTTGGTCTGCAACAGTGTGGCGAGCAGGCTGCGGTTCGCCGCCACAGCCGCCGGCGGCACCGTGGCCGCCAATGCCGCCTCGTAGGCGGCGGCCGCGGCCCGGGCCTGAGCGGCAGTCTGCTCGGCCAGGCCTGCCGTGGTCGATATCCACGCCACGTAGGGCGCCGCCGCGGCGGCCATGGACTCCGACGATGAGCCCTGCCACGATTCGCCGACCAGTTCCGAGATCACCGATGCGTAGGAAGCCGCGGTGCCGTGCAATTCGGCGGCCAGCCCGTCCCATGCCGCCGCGGCGGCCAGCAGCGGCCCGGCGCCCGGGCCGACATAGATCTGGGTGGAGATGACCTCCGGTGGCAGCGTTGCGAAATCGCTGAAAACCATTGCCGCACCTTCCTATTTCGCGTTCGGCGGAATCACAATGACGGTGGACGTGGTCGCGATGTCGTCGACCGCCACGGCACCGGGCACGCGAACGGTTGACCCGGCGACGGCGCGGGTCGCGGTCCCGCCGACGGCGCGTCCGGCCAGGCTCGACAGGGCAGTCGGGCCGAACATGCCCTGTTGACCGTTGACGGCCATCGCGGGGGCGGCGTCCAGGATGGTCCCCGGCAGCTCGGCGGCCACCGTCCGGACCGCCGGGACCGCCGAGGCCCAGTTCGCCGGCACCGACAACGATCCGACCAAGCCGGCGCGGCCCGCGGACGCCGAAACCGTGCCCGCACTCGACAGCGCGGTCGAGCCCGTCAGGAGATCGCTGCGCAGCAGCGGCGCCAAGACCCCGCTGAGCGCTTTGGGGTGCAAGAGGGGTCCGATTCCTTGGATGCCCGTCCCGACGCTCGGGATGCTGAGGGCGATCTGGTACCAGTTCTTCGCCAGGTTCGCCACGCCGAGCGGCGTGTACGGCCCGGAGATGGTGCCCATGACGCTGTTGAAGGTCTTCAGAATCCCGGTGATGTCCGTCAGGCTCAGCGGGAGTTGAGCCGCCGCCGTTACCGCGGTCGCGTTCACCTGCGCCGCGACCGGAGCCTGCGAAACCGCTTCTGACAGTGCCGATTCCACGCCGGAGGCGGTCGACGACTGCAGCGCGGAGGTGACCGCGGCCGACTGGTCGGCCTCCGCGTTGGCGTCGGCGGTCGTCGGTGGCGCGCCGAACGGGCTGAGCCGGGTCGCGACCGCCGACGCGCCGGCATAGGCGTACATCGCGGCGGCGTCCTGGGCCCACATCTCGGCGTACTGGGCCTCCGTGGCCGCGATCGCCGGAGTGTTCTGGCCCAGCACGTTGGTCGCGATCAACGACGCCAACAATGCCCGGTTGGCCACGATCACCGGCGGCGGGACCGTGGCCGCGAAGACGGCCTCATAAGCCGCCGCTGCCGCCGTGGCTTGGGCGGCGGTCTGCTCGGCCTGCACCGCGGTGCCGTCGAGCCACGCGATGAAGGGTGCCGCCGCGCCGGCCATCGCCGTCGACGAAGGCCCATGCCAGGAGGTGCGCAGCTCCGCGATTGCCGAACCGTACGACGCTGCGGCCGAATGCAATTCGGCTGCCAACCCGTTCCAGGCCGCCGCGGCTGCCAGTAACGGCGCCGACCCCGGCCCTGAGTAGATCCTGCCGGAGTTGATCTCCGGCGGTAACGACCCGAAATCCATGCATTCCTCCGCCTCCGGCCGTGTCGCCACCGCCGGCCCAGTCCGTACCGCCGCCAGCACATCGGCTATGAGTTTGCTGAGCGGCGGGCATGTCGTCTTGTAGACGAGACACTAGCCAGGGGTTACGAAATCGCCCTTCGCCAAGCTCGGCCGGGCTCGCCGGTGCCGCCGCGCGGGGCTGCGAGCGCCGGCAGTCGGCGGTTCGGCAAGCACGCCGCCGATAAACCCCTCTACCTCGTGCAAATCCGGCAAGGCGAGCCGGTGAATAGATGGTGAAAAGCGGAAAGGGGTGTTCCCCGGGCGGCTATTGGTGAATAAAAATCTCGGTATCACAAATTGCGTTGGCCGCAGGATTCCTTAGCCACAGGGACTGCGCGGCGGCGCGCCGCGCGACCCTCAGCACGAGGCGCAAGCACGGAGTCACTGAGAAATAGGTGGTGAAGCACATATTCGGGGCGGTGCGGCCGATACGCCCGGAACTCATAGCGCCTTCAAAGAAATTATGCGGTCTCCATGAATTTGCTACACACGAGCAGCGCGATCAATCAGCGCTTGACCGGACCTAACCGTTATTTCGGTCCCGGAATTCGTCCAGAAGAACGCTATCGAAAGCGCCGGCTCATATCCAACTTATATAATCATGCAATTCATAGAATTCGCCGCGGCAGGGGGCGGCGGGTGACTCACGGTGGCGGGTCCGCAGCGCAGGCCCATCGTCACTGCCGACCGATCCGACATTGCGGGCCCAGGTACCGCGACAGCTCCGCGCCGCGTCGCGACTTTGCCAGGGCGGGTCGCGCTACGACGCGCTTTCGGTGTGCATCGGCACCGGCCTACGCGTCCTCGAGGAGATCCGGCGTCACCGCCGACTCGGTGTCGGGAATGCCCTCGACCTTCGCCTTGCGGTCGGCCATCGACAGCAGCCGCCGAATTCGGCCCGCCACAGCGTCTTTCGTCATCGGCGGGTCCGCGAGCCGGCCCAGCTCCTCCAGCGATGCCTGCCGGTGCTCGACGCGCAGCTTGCCGGCCGAGGCCAAATGGTCGGGGACGGTGTCGCCCAAGATTTCCAGCGCCCGCTCCACCCGGGCCGCGGCCGCCACCGCCGCCCGCGCCGACCGGCGCAGGTTGGCGTCGTCGAAGTTGGCGAGCCGGTTGGCCGTGGCCCGGACCTCGCGCCGCATCCGGCGCTCCTCCCACACCAGCCGGGTGTCCTGGGCGCCCATCCGGGTCAGCAACGCGCCGATCGCCTCGCCGTCGCGCACCACCACCCGGTCGGCGCCGCGCACCTCGCGGGCCTTCGCGCTGACACCGAGCCGTCGCGCGGCACCCACCAACGCCAGCGCGGCTTCCGGACCGGGGCAACTGACTTCCAGGGCCGAGGACCGCCCCGGCTCGGTCAGCGAACCGTGCGCCAGGAACGCCCCGCGCCAGGCGGCTTCCGCGTCGCCGACGCTGCCACCCACCACCTGGGCCGGCAGCCCGCGCACCGGGCGGCCGCGATTGTCGAGCAGACCGGTCTGGCGGGCCAGCGCCTCGCCGTCATTGGCGACCCGCAACACGTACCGGGTGCTCTTGCGAATTCCACTGGCGGACAACACATGCACGACGGCGTTGTATCCGTAGAGTTCGAAAATGTCCTTGCGCAAGCGCCGCGCGACGTTGCCCAGGTCCACCTCGGCTTCGACGACGACGCGGCCGCCGACGATATGCAGTCCACCGGCGAACCGCAGCAGGGACGTGACCTCCGCGCGGCGGGCGCTGACCGATTTCACAATGAGGCGGCTCAGTTCGTCCTTGACTTCGGTCGTCATCGCCACGCGTCGTCACCCCTCACTTGCACCGTCGACCCGAATATCCGCGGTGGCCGTGACCGAAGACGCTCCCGGAGCCTTGTGGGCCGCCCGGACCCCGTCCAGGGCCGCCGCGAGCTTGCCTGGATCATGTAAAGGTGTACCAGGTCTGGCCACATCGGCGAAGTGGACCTCGGCCGAAAGCAGTGTGGCGGTGCGGCGCAATTGCTCGCGCTCCCGCTCGCTGGGCACCCGTTCGGCGTCGATGATGATGTCGTGCACGGTGAATCCCGGTGCATGCTGGGCCAGCACGTGCAGGTGACGCTCGACGGAGAACCCGGCCGTCTCCCCCGGTTCGGCCACCAGATTGAGCACCAGGGCGCGCCGCGCGGTGGTCGCCCGCAGCGCCGCCGCCAGTCCGGGCACCAGCACGTGCGGGATCACGCTGGTGAACCACGACCCCGGGCCCAGCACAACCAGATCGGCGGCCATGATCGCGTCGACGGCCTGCCGCGTCGCCGGCGGGTTGTCCGGCAACAGCCGCACGCGGCGCACCTTGCCCGGCGTGGTCGCGATCGCCACCTGACCGCGGATCAGCCGGAACATCCGCGGGTCGCTTTCCAGCCCGGAGACGTCGGCCTCGATCTGCAGCGCGATCGGGCACATCGGCAGCACCCTGCCCTTGACGCCGAGGATGCGCCCCAGCTCGTCGAGGGCGGCCACCGGGTCGGCCAGCACCTCGGACAGCCCGGCCAGCATCAGGTTGCCGATCGGATGCCCGGCCAGCGCCCCGCTGCCCCCGAACCGGTGCTGCAGGATGGTCGCCCACAGTCGCCCGTGCGGGCTGTCAGATGCCAAGGCCGCCAACGCCATTCGCAAATCACCCGGCGGCACCACGTCCAGTTCGCTGCGCAGCCGCCCGGAAGAACCACCATCGTCGGCGACGGTCACCACCGCGGTCACGTAGGGCGTGAGCCGGCGGGCCGCCGACAGCGTCGCGTACAGGCCGTGTCCACCGCCCATCGCGACGATGCCCCGGTTCGTCGGCTCGGTCATTCGCGGCCCAGATCCCGATGCAGCACCCGCACCGACAGTTGGGCTTCGCCCTTCTGGGCCTTGAGCAACTGCACCAGCGCCTCGGCGATCGCGACGCTGCGATGCTTGCCGCCGGTGCAGCCGATCGCGACCGTCATATAGCGCTTGCCCTCCCGGCGGTAGCCGTCGACGACCAGAGATAGCAATCGATGGTAGGCGTCGAGGAACTCGGCCGCGCCCGGCTGGCTCAATACGTAGTCGCGCACCGCGGGGTCCTGCCCGGTGCGGGGCCGCAATTCGTCGACCCAGTGCGGGTTCGGCAGGAACCGGACGTCCATGACCATGTCGGCGTCCATCGGCAGGCCGTATTTGAAGCCGAACGATTCGACCGTGACGCTGGTGGTGGCGCTGGCGGCGCCGCCGAACGCCCGCTCGATGGTCTCGCGCAAGCCGCGCACCGACAGCGTCGAGGTGTCGATGATCAAGTCGGCGGTGGCGCGAACCGAGGCCAGCATGCGGCGCTCGGCGGCGATGCCCTCGGCCAGGGTCTGATCGCCCTGCAGCGGATGGCTGCGGCGATTCTGCTCGTAGCGGCGCACCAGCATGTCGTCCGATGCTTCCATGAACACCACGCGGGGGGCGATGTTTCGGGTGGCCAGCTCAGTGCGCACCGAGTCCAGGTCGCCGGTGAAGCCGCGCGACCGCACGTCCATCACCACCGCCAGCTGGGTGATCCGCGAGCCGGCCGCCAGACCGAAATCGACCATCCGGGTGATCAGTTGCGGAGGCAGGTTGTCGGCCACATACCAGCCGAGGTCCTCGAGCACCTTGGCCGCGGTACCCCGCCCGGCCCCGGATAACCCGGTCACCAGCACGACGTCGATACCGGCCCCGTTGTCTCGGTGAGCGTCCACCGAGGGGCCGCCCGCGAACTCGCCCGGCCCCGTCATTGGGCCGCCCTGGACTCATCGGGGGACTGCTCGGGCCGCAGCGCCTCCAGGACGGCGGTGGCAGTCGCCACACCGATGCCGGGAACGGCGGTGATCTGGTCGACGGTGGCCTCCTTGAGGCGGGCTATCGATCCGAAATGGCTTACCAACGCCTTTCGGCGATGTTCTCCCAATCCTGGCACCGAATCCAGCACCGATGCCGTCATTCGTTTGGATCGCTTGCTGCGATGGTAGGCGATCGCGAACCGGTGCGCCTCGTCACGGACGCGTTGCAGCAGATACAGCCCCTCGCTGTTGCGCGGCATGATGACCGGGTCGGGCTCCGAGGGCACCCACACCTCTTCCAGCCGCTTGGCCAGGCCGATCACCGCGACGTCGGTGATGCCGAGTTCCTCGAGCACCGCGCTGGCCGCGTTGACCTGCGGGGCACCGCCGTCGACGACATACAGATTCGGGGGGTAGGCGAAACGGCGCGACTTTCCTTCCGCGGAAAGCATATTCGGATCGTTCTGCTCGCTCAGGTGACGGGCGAAGCGACGCCGGGTCACCTCGGCGATGGAGGCGACGTCGTCGGAGCGGCCCTGCCCGGCGGCTTCCCGGATCCCAAAGTGCCGGTAGTCCGATTTGCGCGGCAGACCGTCCTCGAACACTACCAGCGAGCCCACCACGTCGGTGCCCTGGACGTGGCTGATGTCCACACATTCGATGCGCAGCGGCGCCTCGGACAAGCCGAGGGCCTCCTGGATGTTCTGCAGCGCAGCGGATCTGGCGTTGAAGTCGCCGGCGCGCCGCAGCTTGTGTTGCTGCAGCGCCTCTTTCGCGTTGCGCTGCACGGTTTCGGCCAGCGCGCGTTTGTCGCCGCGCTGCGGCACCCGCAGCACCACCCGGGATCCGCGCAGGCCGGACAGCCAACTGGTCAGCTCGTCGGTGTTGGACGGCAAGCAGGGCACCAGCACCTCGCGCGGCACCGGGTTCACGGATTCGTCTGCGGCGCCGCCCAATTCGGCCTGCTCGCCGTAGAACTGGGTCAGGAACTGCTCGACCAGCTGTTCCTCGCCGGAATCGCCGGGGTCGGCGGACTTTTCGACGATCCAGCCGCGCTGGCCACGGACCCGGCCGCCGCGGACGTGGAACACCTGCACCGCGGCCTCCAGCTCGTCGTCGGCGAACGCCACCACGTCGGCGTCGGTGCCGTCGCCGAGGACCACGGCCTGCTTTTCCATCGCCCGCTTCACCGCGCCCAGGTCGTCACGCAACCGCGCGGCCCGCTCGAAATCGAGCCGCTCGGCCGCGGCGTTCATCTGCTGTTCCAGCTCCCGGGCGAACCGGTCGGTCTTGCCGGACAGGAAGTCGCAGAAGTCGTCCACGATCTGGCGGTGCTGCTCCGCGCTGACCCTGCCGATGCACGGTGCCGAGCACTTGTCGATGTAGCCGAGCAGGCAAGGACGATCGATCTGCTTGTGCCGCTTGAACACTCCCGCCGAGCAGGTGCGGGCCGGAAACACCCGGGTGAGCAGGTCCAGCGTCTCCCGGATGGCCCACGCGTGCGAGTACGGCCCGAAGTAGCGCACCCCCTTGCGGCGGGGGCCGCGGTAGACCATCAGCCGGGGGAACTCCTCGTTGAGGGTGACCGCCAGCACCGGATAGGTTTTGTCGTCGCGATAGCGGACGTTGAACCGCGGGTCGAACTCCTTGATCCAGTTGTATTCGAGTTGCAGCGCCTCGACTTCGGTGTTGACCACCGTCCACTCGACCTTGGCCGCGGTGGTCACCATCTGCCGGGTGCGTGGATGCAGGCTGGCGATGTCGGCGAAGTATGACGTCAGCCGGCTGCGCAGGCTCTTGGCCTTGCCGACGTAGATGACTCGCCCGTAGGTATCCCGGAATCGGTAGACGCCGGGCTCGACCGGGATGGACCCGGGCGCGGGGCGGTAGGTGGCGGGATCGGGCACAGATCCAGGCTAGTAGTCGGCCGCGCGGTGCCGAGCGCCTCCGCCCGGCGGGAGCAGGCCCGGCGCCGCAGGCGTCCCCGGCCGGGTCTGATCGACCCCGGCTACCGCTACGAGTACCTGGACCCCGGTTCGGTCGCGGAAGATCCCGGCGTCGCCGACCACGACGGCCTCGGCGCGGGGCGCGGGGCCCATCGGGTTCGCCGGCACCGCCCGGCACGCCGACGCCGCCCCCGCCGGCCTGACCACGCTCGGCGGCGCGGCGCCGGACGCCGACCCGGGCCTGCCGCTGTTGCCGAGCAGCTGGAGCCACCCAACCGAAGAAGGATCAACCGCGCAGGTAGACGACCCGTGACGGGCCCCGCGGGCGGTCGCGGCGGTTTGGACGGCTTCCGTTCTGGCTACCAAGCTTCTAGCTCAACGTTAGAGTGGGGGCAGAGCAATGGAGGGAGTCCGTAAATGATGAAGCGCTCGTTGGCCAAACTGGCCGTCACGGTGGGCGGTCTGGCATTGGCGTCGACCGCTGGTGCCGGGGTCGCATCGGCTGAACCTGATATTGGCCCCATGGTCAATACGACCTGTACTTATGACCAGGCGATGCGGGCCGTGCACGCGGAGAACCCGATGGCCGCTCAGTATCTCGACCAGTCGCCGCCCAACCAGCAGTTTCTGCAGGAGTTCATGGCGGCGCCACGAGACCAGCGGGTGAGCATGCTCAAGGCAATCCAGCACAATCCGGGGATCGACCAGGCCTACCCGATCTTTAAGCAAATGATGACCGACTGCAAGAATTACTGAGTCATCCCTCAAGCTTCACTCCCGCTCCGCCGCGGCTAAGCGGTGCGCCCGTCGACCTGTGCCCGGCGTTTCGCCGCCCAATCCGCCATGGGGAATCCAGGGGCGTTGTTGCAGGCCGACAGCAGCAGGGCCACGTGCGGCAGCACGGCCAACCCATAATCGCAGGTCCAGGCCGGCTGGTTCATCGTCCACACCAGGACGCCTTCGGATGGGGTGGCGAACCCGCTCAGCCGCATCGGCGTCGCCTGGCCGTACGGCGAGATGCCCACGGCGTCGTGCCGGCACTGGGCGACGGAGACGAAACCACTCACCACCTCGTGGTGGGGGTCGAGCGCGTTGTCGTAGATGTCGACCGACTCGGCGTACGTCGCCTGATCGCTGAACTGGTACGCCGATTCGGCGTGGTCCGAGGCGCCGGCGGGTCGCAGCGGCGAGCCCTCGAACAGCAGCGCGGCCGAGCAGTCCGGGGGCCGGGCGCTGGTGAAGTAGTTGTCGCCCACCGGGATCGCGCTGGCCGCGCCGAGCGGCGTGTCATCGCCACTGTGCAGCAGCAGGTCTTGGGCATGCGCCGGCGGGCGTTGGACCGTCGTGGTCGGCGTTGCCGCGGGCTGGCCGGACGCCCGGACCGCCCGTCCCCCCACCACCACACTGCATCCGCTGAGCGTCAGCAGGGCAACTGCGAGGACCGCGGCCACCCGTGCCTGAAGTGCCATCGGCTGATGGTACAGCGCTCAGTGTGTCTGCAGGTCCGGTCGATAGCGTGCCAGCAGCGAGCGCACGGTGTCCATGGCGGCCACCGCCCGGCCCTTGTCGACGGCCTGGATGGCCATCACCGGGATGTACTCGTCGTCGGGCAGGTCGACGCGCGCCCAACGGTGACCCACCGGAAACGACACCCCGGCAACGTCCGGCCATTCGATCAGCTTGTCGCCCAACAGGTTTCGAACCGAGACGCCGGCCGGCCCGATACGCAGCCGTGGGCGGGCGAACAACAACACAATGCCGGCGATGACCAGACCGAGCACCGCGATCGCCACCTGGTCCGAGGTCTGAAAGACCACCCCGGTGGACCCCACCTTGAGCAGCACGCCCACCGCGATGTGCGCCGCGGCGATCACGAACGCCGCCCCGTAGGCGAATAACGGTGTGCGGTGGGGACGCAGCACCGCATCCCAGGTCTCGCGGTCCGAAGGCGACGTCACGACCGAGAGCGCAACTCACGCAGGGTCAGCGCGGTGGTCAGGGCCGCCAGCGTGGCTTGGGCCCCTTTGTCCTCGGCCGACTCCGGAAGGCCGGCCCGGTCCAGGGCCTGCTGCTCGGTGTCGGTGGTGAGCACACCGTTGGCCACCGGCGTGGAAGTGTCCAACGACACCCGGGTCAGCCCCTGGGTCACCGCATCGCAGACGTACTCGAAATGCGGTGTCTGCCCGCGGATCACGACGCCCAGTGCGACGACGGCATCGTGATTGCGGGCGAGTTCCTGTGCGACCACCGGGATCTCGATCGCGCCGATCACCCGGACCACCGTCGGGTCGTCGATACCCGATTCGGAGGCCACCTTGCGGGCACCCGCAAGCAGCGCGTCGCAGATCTCGCTGTGCCAGGTGCTCGCAACCAGGGCCAGGCGCAGGCCGGACGCATCGAGCGGCGCAACCTCCGGCACACCCTCGGCAGGACTCACAAAGCACCGCCGAATTCGCCTGGCAGATGGACGGATTCGTGAAAGTCATCCAGTCCGGCCAGGTCATGGCCCATCTTGTCCCGTTTGGTCATCAGGTAACGGATGTTCTCCGCGTTGGCGCGCACCGGCAGCGGCACCCGCTCGATGATGTGCAGGCCGTACCCGTCCAGCCCGACCCGC
Organism: Mycobacterium sp. 1165196.3; assembly: GCF_001673415.1. Taxonomy (NCBI): domain Bacteria; kingdom Bacillati; phylum Actinomycetota; class Actinomycetes; order Mycobacteriales; family Mycobacteriaceae; genus Mycobacterium; species Mycobacterium sp. 1165196.3. Next base: position 14,334 of record NZ_LZLU01000046.1, read on the forward strand.
TTGGCCGGGTTGTTGGTCAGCAGCCGCATCGAACGCACCCCGAGATCCACCAGGATCTGCGCGCCGATCCCGTAATCCCTTGCGTCGGCCGGCAATCCGAGCTTGAGGTTGGCGTCGACGGTGTCTTCACCGGCGTCTTGCAACTGATAGGCCTGCAGCTTGTGCATCAGCCCGATGCCGCGCCCCTCGTGGCCGCGCATGTACAACACGATGCCGCGTCCCTCGCGGGCGACCATGGCCATCGCGGCGTCCAGCTGCGGCCCGCAATCGCAGCGGCGCGAACCGAACACGTCACCGGTCAGGCATTCGGAGTGCACCCGCACCAGCACGTCGTCACCGTCGGAGTTCGGGCCCGAGATGTCCCCGCGCACCAGCGCGACGTGTTCGACCTCTTCATAGATGCTGGCGTAGCCGATGGCACGAAACTCGCCGTGCCGGGTCGGTATCCGGGCCTCGGCGATCCGGGCGATGTGCTTCTCGTGTTTGCGTCGCCACTCGATCAGGTCGGCGATGGTGATCATGGCGAGGTCGTGTTCGTCGGCGAAGACCCGCAGTTCGTCGGTCTGCGCCATCGAGCCTTCGTCCTTCTGGCTGACGATCTCGCAGATGGCGCCGGCGGGCTGGAGCCCGGCCAGCCGGGCCAGGTCGACGGCGGCCTCGGTGTGACCTGGGCGGCGCAATACGCCACCGTCCTTGGCGCGCAACGGAACAACGTGACCAGGCCGGGTGAAATCGTCGGCGACGCTGGTGGGATCGGCGAGCAGCCGCATCGTGGTGGCCCGGTCCGAGGCCGAAATCCCGGTGCCCACACCCCGTCTGGCGTCGACCGTGACGGTGTAGGCGGTGCCGTGCTTGTCCTGGTTCACCGCGTACATCGGCAGCAACCCCAGCCTGTCGCAGATCTCGCCGTCCAGCGGCACACAGAGGTATCCGGAGGTGTAGCGCACCATGAAGGCCACCATCTCCGGCGTCGCCTTCTCGGCGGCGAAGATCAGATCGCCCTCGTTCTCGCGGTCCTCGTCGTCGATGACGATGACGGCCTTGCCGGCCGCAATGTCGGCAACCGCCCTTTCGACGGAGTCCAACCTCGTCATCTTTGCTACCTCGCCGTCCCCGCTGCCCGGCGGGAACACTGTCGAAACGGCTCACACGAGAAGCCCACGTGTTGCATTCAGTATGAACCACGGCGACCGCGCGGTTATTGCCGCGGTTTGATCAGCGGGACGGCCTCGGATCGCGCCGCACCGCCGGGCGGGCAGGCGGCACCGACCGCCTGACCACTTGCGATGAGCGCGCACGTATCTCGGCGCCACGGATCCCCGCGGCCTCTCGGGGCCAGAGCGGGCCTCGGCACCCTGGTAATCGTTGCCGGGATCACAGTTTTCGCCGCCCTCGGCCGTCGGTGCCGCCGCGATATTCGTCGCCGGAATGATAACTGCATGATGCGAAGGAGAGGGCCCTTCCGCAAACAGGGAAGCGGCCGGCAAAATGGTGTGCCCGACCCGCGATATCGTCACCTGGTGCCAAAAATAAACCGATGAAAAGCTCCTATACACCAAAACCCTTTGCGCCAGATATGCGTTGGCTGTGCTCAAAATTTGACATGAGCAAACGACAAAGCCGGGTTTCGCCCGCATTATCGCGGGTAAATACTGCCCCATGAATACCAACACACAAACACGACCGTGGGCCCGGCTGTGCACCGGCGCGCTCGCTGCCGGCGGCTTGGCTATGTCCGCACTCGGACTGGCCACGGGCACCGCCGCGGCGGCGCCTCCTCCGCCGCCCATGGATCACCACCACTGGTGCCCGGGCGAGCAGTGGGACCCGGGCTGGGGCCCTTACCAGAACTGGAACAACTGCCGTGACTGGGACGACAACTATGGCGGCCCGGCCGGCTACGGGGCTCCGCCGTGGGCGGGACCGCCGCCCCCGCCGCCACCGTGGGCGCCGTGGGCCCAGATCGTCTGGGATCCCGGCATGAACCATTGGGGTTACTGGGAAGGCCCCATCTGGCGTCCGGTGTAATCAGCCGAGCAACCAGCTGATCCAAAGGCAGGCCGCTGCCGCGGCGCGTGACGCCGCGACTATCGGCCTGTCGTCATGACGGCGCGGCTTCGGCCGAGGGGTCGCCGTCTTCGGCCAGGTGGCGTAAGACCCGTTCGTTGAGGGCGGCGAGCATGTCGAGCTCGGCTGGGCTGAGTAGGTCGATGAAGTTCCGGCGGACATCCGCCACGTGCTTGGGCGCCGCCTTCTCGATGGCGGCGCGGCCGGCCGGCAGCAGGCAGACCATGGTGCTGCGGGCGTCGTCCGGGTTGGCCTCCCGGCTGATCAGCCCGTCCTGCTCCATGCGGCGCACCTGATGGGAGACACGGCTCTTTTCCCAGCCCAGCGTGTTGCATAGCTCGTGGGCGGGGAGGCGGTCCCCGTCGTGCTCGGAGAGCACCGCCAAGATCTGGTAGTCGGCGCCGGACAAGCCCGATTCCTGCAGGCCCCGGTTCAGGTGCACGCTGAGCTGATGATTCGCGTGCTGGAAGGCCCGCCAGGCGCGGTCTTCGCGGGGATTCAGCCAGTTCGGTTCCATCGGTTCCCATGTTATCGGAGATTAGTTGACGCGTCATCCAAATCTCCATAAGGTGGACTCGTCAACCTTTTCTCTCGGAAGTCAGGACGGGACACCTCATGAGCAGCATCAGCATCATCGGCACCGGGAACATGGCCCGCGCCATCGGCGCGCTGGCGGTAGCGGGCGGCAATAGCGTCGAGATCATCGGCCGCGACGAGTCCAAGGCGGCCGACCTGGCCAAGGCCCTCGGGGGCGGCGCCACGACCGGAGAGTTCGGCGCCGTTCCGGCCGGCGACATCGTCATCGTTTCGGTGTTGTACGCCAACGTCGTTCCGGTCGTCGAGCAGTACGGAGACGCCCTCGTGGGCAAGGTCATCGTCGACATCAGCAATCCCTTCAACCCCGCGGCCGACGGACTGGCCATTCCCGATGGCACCTCGGTCGCACAGCAAGTCGCCAAGGCGGCCCCGGCCGGCGCCGGCGTGGTGAAGGCGTTCAACACCGTCTTCGGCGTCGTCCTGGCCCAGGGTCGGCCGCTCGACGTGTTCATCGCCGGCGACGACGCGCCCGCCAAGGCGCGGGTGGCGGAGTTCATCGAGAGCCTCGGGCTGCGCCCGCTCGACGTCGGCGGCCTGAACATGGCGCACTGGCTGGAAGGAACGGGCCTGGTCGTGATGGGCCTGGCCCGCCACGGGGTCGGAAATTTCAACTTCGCCCTCGGCGCCACGGTTCCCGGCTGAGCGCCCCAGTAATGGTTGATACATCATCGAAAGGATGATCCGATGAAGCTAGGTTTCGCACTCCCCATCGTCGGGCCCGCCGTCAGCAGCGCCGCTGGGCTGAGCGCGTTCTGCCGCGGACTCGAGGACCTGGGCTACGACACGCTGTGGGTCGGCGATCGACTGGTCACGCCGGTCGACATGCACAGCACCTATCCGGGCAAAGAGCAGCCCTACCCGCCGCAGATGACCCGGTACCTCGATCCGGTGCTGCTCTGGACGGTCGCCGCGACCGCAACCAGCCGGGTGCGGCTGAACGCCAGCACGCTCAGCACCTTCTACTACGAGCCGGTGCACCTGGCCCGCCTGCTGACCACGCTCGACGTGCTCAGCGACGGCCGCCTCGACGTCGGCGTGGGACTCGGGTGGATGAAAGACGAACACGACATCGCCCGCGGCGCGGACTGGCACCGGCGCGGGCGGATGCTCGACGACCTGCTGGCGTTCCTGCGCGAGTGGTGGACGACCACCCCGGTGTCCTGGGACAGCGAGTTCTTCACGCTGCCGCCGGTCCACGCCGACCTGCGCCCGGTCCAGGCCGGCGGCCCGCCGATCTGGATCGGCGGTGCCAGCGAGGCCGCCATGCGCCGGGTCGGCCGCAGCGGCACGGGCTGGCTCGGGGTCGAGGGGCTGCAGGACGAGGTCACCGATCACCTGTGGTCGATCGCGCGCCGTGCGGCCCGGGACGCCGGCCGCGATCCGGACGCGCTGAAGACGGCCATGCGGATCAACCTCGAGCCGGGCACGTCCGTTGCCGCTGTGGTCGACAAGCTCGAGCGCCTCGCAGCCTCCGGAGCCGACGAGGCGATCGTGGATGCCTTCGCGATGTTCCCCAGCCTTGACCGGATGCTCGACTTCGCCGGTCAGGTGATCACCCGGTGGTCGGCCGGAGAGGGTGCCGGCGGGACAACTCCGGTCAGCGGGTCATCAACCGCTCGACGTATTTGGCGATGACGTCGACTTCCAGGTTCACCGGCGTCCCGACCGGGGCGCTGCCCAACGTGGTCAACTCGCGGGTGGTGGGTATCAGCGAGACCTCAAACCAGTCCCCCGGCTCGCTGCCCAGCCCGGACACCGTCAGCGAAATCCCGTCGACGGTGATCGAGCCCTTCTCCACGACGTAGCGGGCCACCTCGGCGGGCATCTCGATCCGCACCACTTCCCAGTGCTCGGACGGGGTCCGCGCCACGATCCGCCCGGTCCCGTCGACGTGGCCCTGCACGATGTGCCCGCCCAGCCGGCTGTTGACGGCCGCGGCGCGCTCCAGGTTCACCCGGCTGCCGACCTGCAATTCGCCCAGGTTGGACCGGTTGAGCGATTCGGCCATCACGTCGGCGGTGAACTGACCGCCGGGCAACAGCTCGGCGACGGTCAGGCAGACGCCGTTGACGGCGATCGAGTCGCCGTGGCCCGCGTCGGCGGTCACGACCGCGCCGCGGATGGTCAGCCGCGCCGCGTCGGAAAGGACGTCGCGAGCCGTCACCTCGCCGAGTTCCTCGACAATCCCGGTAAACATCCCCCTAGGCTAATTGGCCCACTCCCAGGCGGATGAGCAGGGCAAACACCGGCGCCCGCGCGACACCGGGACCCCGCGTTCGTCAGGGCAGTCACCGGCACCCTCTACGATGCAGAGTATGCAGACCCGCCGCCGTCTATCGGCCGTCATCGCATCCCTGACCCTCGCCACCGCCTTGATCGCCGGCTGCTCGTCGGGCTCAAAGCAGAGCGGCGCACCGCTTCCCGACGCCACGACCCTGGTCAAGCAGTCGGCCGACGCCACCAAGAACGTGAAGAGCGCGCACATCGCGCTCAGCGTCCAGGGCAAGATCCAGGGGTTGCCCATCAAGACGCTGACCGGTGACCTCACCACGGCACCGGCCACCGCCGCACAGGGAAACGCCACCATCACCCTGGGCGGGTCCGACATCGACGCCAACTTCGTGGTGCTCGACGGGACCCTGTACGCCACCCTGACCCCGAACAAGTGGAGCGACTTCGGCAAGGCCGCCGACGTCTATGACGTCTCGGTGCTGCTCAACCCCGACAGTGGGCTGGGCAACGCGCTGGCCAACTTCACCAACGCCAAGGCCGAGGGCCGCGACAACATCAACGGGCAGAACACCATTCGCATCAGCGGAAACGTCTCGGCGGACGCGGTGAACAAGATCGTTCCGCAGTTCAACGCGACGCAACCGGTGCCGAGCACGGTCTGGATCCAGGAGTCCGGTGACCACCAGCTGGTCCAGGCCAACCTGCAGAAGAGCTCGGGCAACTCCGCCCAGATCACCCTGTCCAACTGGGGCGAGCAGGTTCAGGTCACCAAGCCCCCGGTGAGCTCGTGACCGCTGAGACCGAGGCCCCGGCCGGGCGCCAAACCGGGCGCCGCGTAGCGATCAGCGCGGGCAGCCTGGCGGTCCTGCTGGGCGCCCTGGACGCCTACGTCGTCGTGACGATCATGCGCGACATCATGACCGACGTTCACATCCCGATTAACCAGCTGCAGCGCATCACCTGGATCATCACGATGTACCTGCTGGGCTACATCGCCGCCATGCCGCTGCTGGGCCGGGCCTCCGACCGGTTCGGGCGCAAGCTGGTCCTGCAGGTCAGCCTGGCGCTGTTCATCGTCGGCTCGGTGGTCACCGCGCTGGCCGGTCACTGGGGCGACTTCCACCTCCTGGTGGGCGGCCGCACCATCCAGGGCGTGGCCAGCGGCGCGCTGCTGCCGGTCACCCTCGCCCTGGGCGCCGACCTGTGGGCGCAGCGCAATCGCGCCGGCGTGCTGGGCGGCATCGGGGCCGCGCAGGAGCTCGGCAGCGTGCTGGGCCCGCTGTACGGGATCTTCATCGTCTTCCTGTTCCACGACTGGCGCTACGTGTTCTGGATCAACGTCCCGCTGACGCTGATCGCCATGCTGATGATCCAGTTCAGCCTCCCGTCGCACGAGCGGGTGGAGGAGCCCGAAAAGGTCGACCTGGTCGGCGGTGTGCTGCTGGCGGTCGCCCTGGGCCTCGCCGTGATCGGCCTGTACAACCCGCAACCCGACGGCAAGCAGATCCTGCCCAGCTACGGACTGCCGCTGGTCATCGGCGCGGTCGTGGTCGCCGCGCTGTTCCTGATCTGGGAGCGGTTCGCGCGCACCCGGCTGATCGAGCCGGCGGGCGTGCACTTCCGCCCGTTCCTGGCCGCGCTGGGCGCCTCGCTGTTCGCCGGTGCCGCGCTGATGGTGACGCTGGTCGACGTCGAGCTGTTCGGCCAGGGCGTGCTGGGGCAATCCCAGACGCAGGCCGCCGGCTTGCTGCTGTGGTTCCTGATCGCGCTGCCGATCGGTGCGGTGCTGGGCGGGTGGATCGCCACCCGGGTCGGTGACCGGATCATGACCTTCGTCGGGCTGCTCATCGCGGCCTACGGCTACTGGCTGATCCACTTCTGGCGCCAGGACGTCATGAGCCAGAAGCACAACATCTTCGGGGTGTTCAGCGTGCCCGCGCTGCACGCCGACCTGCTGGTCGCCGGGGTGGGCCTCGGCCTGGTGATCGGGCCGCTGACCTCCGCCGCGCTCCGCGTGGTCCCGTCCGCCCAACACGGCATCGCCTCGGCGGCCGTGGTGGTGGCCCGGATGACCGGCATGCTGATCGGCGTAGCCGCGCTCAGCGCGTGGGGCCTGTACCGGTTCAATCAGATCGTGGCGGGCCTGACGGCCGCGATCCCGCCCAACGCCACGTTGCTGGAGCGCATCGCCGCCCAGGGCACCATGTACCTCAAGGCCTTCGCCCAGATGTACGGCGACATCTTCTCGGCCACCGTCGTGATCTGCATCGCCGGAGCGCTGCTGGGCCTGCTGATCGGCGGCCGCAAGGAGCACGCCGAGGAGCCGGAAATCGCTGAGCCGCAAGCCGTCTCGCTGGGAGAGCGCTAGCCCCTGCGCGGCACCAGGCTGAGCACCACGTCGGGCCCCACCCGGTCGATGCCGTCGAAATGCCAGCGCAGCGCCCGTGCGATCGTGGTCACCCCCACGTCGTCGACCGCGGTGACGGGACCACCCAGCAGGGTCGGCGCGACGTAGGCCAGGATCCGGTTCACCACCCCGGCCCGCAGGAAGGCGCCCGCGAGGGTCGGGCCGCCTTCCAGCAGGACGTCGGTGCGGTCCGCGACGGCCTTGAGCACCTCCATGGGGTCGTGCGTGCGGATCAGCATGGTTCGCGAATCGTCGTTGAGAACCTTTGCCTCCGAAGGTATTTCACGCATCCCGACGACCACCCGCAGCGGTTGCCGGCCGGCCAGTGAGCCGTCGGGCAGCCGGGCGGTCAACGCCGGGTCGTCGGCCAGCACGGTGCCGGTGCCCACCACGATCGCGTCGGCCGCCGCGCGGCGCCGATGCAGGTCCAGCCGCGAGGCCTCGCTGGAGATCCATTGGCTGGAGCCGTCCGCGGCCGCGCTGCGGCCGTCGACGCTGGCGGCGTATTTCCAGGTCAGGTGCGGCAGCCCGGTGCGTTGCTTGTGCAGCCACTCGCGCAGCGGGCCGCCGGTCACCTCGTCGGCCAGCACGCCGGAACGCACCGTCACGCCCGCCTGCTCGAGCCGCGCGGCCCCGCCGGCGGCCTCCGGGTTAGGGTCGGCGACGGCGTACACCACGGTGCCCACCTTCGCGTCCAGTAGGGCGTTCACGCACGGCGGGGTTTTGCCGTAGTGGTTGCACGGCTCGAGGGTGACGACGACGGTGCCGCCGGCGGCCAGTTCGCCGGCCCGACGCAGCGCCAGGATCTCGGCGTGATCGCCGCCGGCGGGTTCGGTGGCCCCGACGCCGACGACCTCGCCGCCGGCGTCCAGGATGACCGCCCCCACGGGCGGGTTCGGATACGTGGTCCCCTTGACGTGGTTGGACTGGTCGATCGCCAAACGCATTGCGGCGTCAAGGCCCTCGCCCGCCGGCGCCGTCATCGACGCAGGTGCGGGGAGGCGCCGGCCGCCTGGCGCCGCAAGGCCGCTATCGCGGCCTCCGGATCCTCGGCGCCGTACACGGCAGACCCGGCGACGAAGCAATCGACGCCGGCTTCGGCGGCCTGCTCGATGGTGTCGGCGTTGATGCCGCCGTCGATCTCGACGAGGATCGTCAACTCCCCCGCCTCGATGAGCTTGCGCGCGGTGCGCACCTTGCTCAGCACCTCGGGGATGAAGCTCTGGCCGCCGAAACCGGGCTCCACCGACATGATGAGCAGGGTGTCGAACTGCGGCAGGATCTCCAGGTAGGGCTCCAGCGGAGTCCCCGGCTTCACGCTGATGCCTGCCTTGGCGCCGGCGGCGCGGATGTCGCGGGCCACGCCGACCGGATTCTGGGTGGCCTCGGCGTGGAAGGTGACGTTATAAGCCCCCGCCTCGGCGTAGGGAGGCGCCCAGCGGTCCGGGTCCTCGATCATCAGATGGCAGTCCATCGGGATGGTGGTGGCGGCCAGCAGGCTCTCGACCACCGGCAGCCCGAGGGTCAGGTTCGGCACGAAGTGGTTGTCCATCACGTCGACGTGCAGCCAGTCGGCGCCGGTCACGGCGGCGGCTTCGTCGGCGAGCCGGGAGAAGTCAGCGGAAAGGATCGACGGCGCGATCAAAGGTCCCGCGATGTTGCGAGGCATGAGCGCCAGACTACTGAGCCGCGCGGCCCGCTTCACATCCGGCGCGTGCCGCTACTCCGCCTCGCGGCGCAGCGCGGCCGCGACAGTGTCCATCGTGTGGCGTCCCCGCTACTCCGCTTCGCGGCGCAGCGCGGCCGCGAACATCGCATCCGTGCCGTGCCGGTGCGGCCAGAGCTGGACGTGCGGCCCGTCGCCCAGGTCGGCTCCCTTGTCCATGGGCTCGAACAACGGCCGGGTGTCCAGCGCGCTCACCGGGTGGCGGCGCAGCGCGTCGGCGACCACGCCGACGGTTTCGGCCAGGTGTGGCGAGCAGGTGGCGTAGAGCACCACGCCTCCCGGGCGGGTCAGCGCGATCGCTGCCCCCAGCAGCTCGCGCTGCAGCTTGGTGAGCGTCGGCACGTCGGCGGGCTGACGCCGCCACCGGGCCTCCGGGCGGCGGCGCAGCGCTCCCAGACCGGTGCAGGGGGCGTCGACGAGCACGCGATCGAAGGTCGGCTCGAGATCGGTATGCCGACCGTCGACCCGTAGCACGTCGACCGGCAGGCCGCGGGTGTTCGCCACCACCAGATCGGCGCGCCGCGGCGCCGGCTCCACCGCGGTGACGCGGGCGCCCGAGGCCGCGCCGAGCCCGGCCAGCAGGGCCGTCTTGCCGCCCGGGCCGGCGCACAGGTCCAGCCACCGGCCGCCGTCCCCGTCGACCGGGGCCAGCGTCAGCGCCCGGGCCACCAGCTGGCTGCCCTCGTCCTGGACCAGCGCGGCGCCGTCGCGCACCGGCGTCAGCCGCCCGGGATCGCCACCGGCCAAGTACACCGCGTAGGGCGAATAGCGGCCCACCGTGCCGCCGACCGCCTCGGCCAGCTCGGTGGCGGTCAGCGCGCCGGGGCGGGCGGCCAGATGCACCTGCGGCCGTTCGTCGTCGCTGGCCAGCACCGCGTCGAGTTCGGTCGCGGCGGCGCCCAGGGCATCGGCGAACGCCTGGGCGATCCACCGGGGGTGCGCATGCACGAACGCGGCATGCCCGATCGGATCCTGCACCGGGTCTGGCGCCAGCTCCGCAACCCAGGACCGCTCGTCGCGCCCTGAGATGGTGCGCAGCACCCCGTTGACGAAACCCGCTCGCGCCGAGTCGAATTCGATTCCCGCCTGCTCGACGGTGGTGGACACCGCGGCGTGCGCGTCCACCCGGGTGCGCAACAGCTGGTACGCGCCGAGGCGCAGCAGGTCGAGCAGCACCGGGTCGATGGCTTGCGGCGAGCGTCCCGCCGCCGCGCCGATGACGGCGTCGAGCAGGCCGCGGCTGCGGCAGGCGCCGTAAGTCAGTTCGGTGGCGAAAGCCGCGTCCCGGCCGGTGATTCCGCGTTCGCGCAGCAGCGCGGGCAGGGCCAGGTTGGCGTACGCGTCGCGCTCGCTGACCGCCCGGAGCACGTCGAACGCGGCGGCGCGGGCCGGGTCCAGCGGCCGGCGCGGCGGCCGGCGGTCGCGCTGCTGGGGCCGGCGGTCGCGCTGCTGCGGACGCGGCGGCTTGCGCTCCGGCCGCCCCCGCCCCGGCCTGTCGCGGCCGGTGGTCACGTCGCCCGCACCGCGGGGTCCAGCCGCGCACCGCGCGCCCAGTCGACCGCACTCATGAATTTCTTTCCGGGCGGCTGGATTTGGCCCAGCCGCACCGGATCCGAACCCGTGCCGACCCAGACGCTCTTGCGGTCCACGTGAATGGCACCGGGCGGCAACGGTTCTGGGGGGCCGGGGGTCACGGCGTCGGCAGTCTGCACCGGGCCAAGTTTGATGCGCAGGTCGCCGAGCAACGTCCACGCGCCGGGGTTGGGGGTGACGGCACGGATGCGGCGGTCGACGACCTGGGCCGGCAGGTCCCAGCGCACCCGGGCCTGCTCGACGGTGATCTTCGGCGCGATGCTTACCCCCTCGGTGGGTTGCGGCACCGGCGTCAGGGTCGCGTCGGCGATGCCGTCCAGCGTGGCCGACAACAGTTCGGCACCCGAAACAGCCAGTCGCCCAAGCAATTCCCCGGCGGTGTCGGTCGGCCGGATCGTCTCGGTCACCACGCCGTAGATCGGGCCCGAGTCCAGGCTCGGCTCGATCCGGAACGTCGAGGCCCCGGTGATGCTGTCCCCCGCGGCGATGGCCGCCTGCACCGGGGCGGCACCGCGCCAGGCGGGCAGCAGCGAGAAGTGCAGGTTGATCCAGCCCTTCGGGGGCACCCCGAGCAGGCCGTCGCGCAGCAGCGCGCCATAGGCCACCACCGCGCAGCAGTCCGGGGCCAGCAGTGTCAGCTCGCCGACGAATTCGTCGGAGTTCGGCCGCGACGGACGCAGCACCGGGATGCCGCGCTCCAGCGCCTCGCGGGCCACCGGGGACGGCTCCGGCTTGCCGCGCCGTCCCGACGCGGCGTCGGGACGGGTCAGCACCGCGACCACCTCGTGACGCGGCGAGTCGATGAGGCGGCGCAATGCGGGAAGCGCGGGTTCGGGGGTTCCGGCGAAGACAAGGCGCACCGGGTCAGTCTAGAAAGCGGCGGGCGCGGGCCGGACCCGCCGGCGGAATGTGCGTGCGTATACTATTGCTTATGGCTACTATTTCCAGGAGTCAGTGTCTGCCGGTGTGAACCGCGCAGTCGATTCACGTCGACAACGAGGTCGAAAGACAAATCCCTTCCCTCTCAAGGAGGTCTAGATGACCCTCGACGCTTCCATCAGCGACGCCTCGGTGGCCGCAACGCATCGCACGGTATGGGCCCTGGGCGACTACGCGCTGATGGCCGAGGAAGTGATGGCCCCGCTCGGCCCCGCCCTGGTCGAGGCCACCGGCATCGGGCCGGGCGTGCGGGTTCTCGACGTCGCCGCCGGCTCGGGCAACATCTCGCTGCCCGCGGCCGCGACCGGCGCCACCGTCGTGTCCACCGACCTCACCCCCGAGCTGCTGCAACGGTCGCAGGACAGGGCCGCGGCGCGGGGCCTGACCCTCGACTACCGGGAAGCCAACGCGCAGGCGCTGCCGTTCGGCGACGGTGAATTCGATGTCGTCATGTCGGCGATCGGCGTGCAGTTCGCCCCCAACCAGCAGCGCGCCGCGACCGAACTGGTCCGGGTCTGCCGCCCGGGCGGCACCATCGGCGTGATCAGCTGGACCCCCGAGGGATTCTTCGGCCGGATGCTCGCCACCATTCGGCCCTACCGGCCGAGCCTGTCGCACCCCGCGCCGCCGGCGGCGCTCTGGGGGCGTCCCGGCTACGTCGCCGCGCTGCTCGGCGACCAGATCGGCGACCTCACCGCGACGCGAGGCATGTTGGCGGTCAACCGATTCGACAGCGCCGAGGCCGTTCACGCGTACTTCAAGCAGCACTACGGCCCGACGATCGAGGCCTACGCGAACATCGGCCACAACCGCGTGCTGGCCGCCGAGCTCGACGCCCAGCTCATCGAACTCGCGCAACAACACCTGACCGACGGCACGATGGGCTGGGAATACCTGCTGGTGACCGCCGAGAAGCGGGCCGGCTAGGGCGGCCTACAGGTCGACCTCAGCGTCCAGGTGGACGTCCGGTTCGCCGCCGGCCGCGGTGAAGGCCGTCAGCGCCCGCACCAGGCCGTGGCGCTCCGGCGGCGGCATCTTCGCCACGATGGCCGCGATCTCGGCGCGCCGGTGCGCGGTCACCTGGTGGACGACGTCGCGACCGCGCGTGGTGAGCGCGGCGAGCAGCTCGCGCCGCGAGGTCGGGTGGGGCAACCGGTCGATCAGGCCGGCGGCGACCAACCGGTCCACCATCCGGCCGGTGGCCGACGGTTGCACGCCCAGCAGGCCGGCGAGGGTGGCGAGGTTGACCGGGCCGCGATTCGACAGGATCACCAGCGTGCGGAACTGCGCGATGGTGATGGTCTCGTCGACCTGGCCCACCGAGCGCGCCGAGATCGCCATCAGCAAACGGGAGGCGGTCAGCAAAGCGTCGGTGATGACGTCCAATGACTCGTCAACCGCGGTGTTGTCCGCTGTCATATCGCCCCTCCCCGGATGGTTCCGGCCTGTCGGCGGCTAAGGATGAGAAAGTGTAGCAACCTTCTAATGTCGTAAAAAGGGATTATTGCACGCACATATTGTCGCCCAGGGTAACGGTTCATGAAGGTTACCCGATGTGCAGCGGGTCGATCTGCACCCGGGCCGGCTCATGGGTCTGCCGGGCGCTGAGCACACCGACGCCGCGCCGCAGCGCCGCGGCCAGCGCCAGCCCCTGCTGACGGGGCACGCGCACCAGCATCCTGGTCACCGGCCCGCCGGGCGGGGTTCCGGCCGGGCGGCGCACCCCGGGCGGAAGGTCCACGGGCCCAAGCACATCCGCGTGGAGGGACTCCTGGTCGGTCAGCCGGGCCTCGTCGAGCAGTGCGGTGACCGCGCCGGCCGTCCCGTCGATGGCCGCCATGTGCACGCTGGGCGGCAGACCCACCTCGGCCCGCGCGGCCACCTCGGCCTCCGCGTGACCCACGGGGTCCCAGCGGATCAGCGATTGCACTGTGGGCAGCGATGATTCGGCAACCACCATCACCACGCCGCCGTCGCCGCGGGCACGCACCAGCGCGGCGGCGCTCATCCAGCGCCACAGCGCATCCTCGGCGGCTCGCAGGTCTTGCCGGCCCAGCAGCGCCCAGGTGTCCAACAGCAGCGCCGCCCCGTAACCACCGGCCGCCCGCGGCTCGGCGCCGGGGGTGGCCACCACCAGCGCGGGACCGGCCGCGACCTCGGGCACCACGCCGTCACCCGAGGACGTGATCACCGCCGTGCCCGGAAACGCGCGCCCGAGCTCTTCGGCCGTGCGCCGCGCCCCGACGACGACGGCGCGCACCGCGTCGGACCCGCAGCGCGCGCACCGTCGCGTCGGGTCGACGCGGCCGCACCAGCGGCACAGCAGAGCGGCGCCGCCCGCCGGTAGCGACTCGGTCAGTGAGAGGGGCCCCGTGCAGTGCCGGCAGCGGGCGATGGTGCGGCAGCGCGCGCAGGCCAGCGACGGGACGTAACCCCGGCGCGGCACCTGCACCAGCACCGGCGCCCCGACCTGCAGCGCCGAGCGGGCGGCGCGCAGCGCGATGGACGGGACGCGCGCCGTGCGCGCCGCCGGGTCGCGCTCGTCGGCATAACCCGTGTCGTCGAGGGCGATCACCCGCGGCGTGCGGGCGCGCACCACCGGCCGCGCCGCGACGATGTCGTGCGCCCAGCCGCTGCGCACCAGCGCGTGCGCTTCGGCGGTGCGCGCGTAACCGCCGATCAGGGCCGCGCACCGGGCCTGATGCGCGCGCAGCATCGCCACCTCGCGGGCGTGCGGGTAGGGCGCCCGCGGCTCGGCCAGGCTGTCGTCGGCGTCGGCCCACACCATCACCAGCCCCAGGTCGCTCAGCGGCGCGAACACCGCGCTGCGGGTGCCGATCACCAACCGCGCGGTGCCCCGCAGCGCCGCCAGCCACCGCCGGTAACGGGCCGCCGGGCCCAGGCCGGCCGACAGGGCCACCACGCTGCCCTCGTCGATGTGCGCCGTCGCGGCCTGCCACAGCGCGTCCAGGTCGCGCTGGTCGGGAACGATCGCCAGCACCGAACGGCCGGTCCGCACGGTTTGCGCGGCGGCCTCGGTGAAGCGGTCCGTCCACGCCTCCCCCGGCAGCGACTGCCAGACGGCCCGCGCGGCCCGCGATTCGGCCAGGGCCCCGAGGAACTGGGCTCCCCGGGCGTAACCGTCCCAGCCCGACGGGTCGACGGGCTCCGGGATCGCCGGATCCCGGCTGACCGGGGGCTCGCGCTCGACGCGGGCGTGCCGGGCCGGCACGGCCAGGCGCAGCACGTCGGGGCGGGTCCCGGCGTAATGGGCCGCGACCGCCTCGGCCAGCCGGCGGATTTCCGGTGTGAGCACCGGTTCGGCCGACACGACGCGATCCAGCCAGCCCAGCTTGCCGGTGTGGTCAGTGTCGGTGCGGCGCTCCAGCACGAACCCGTCGACCAGCCGGCCGTGGAAACGCACCCGCACCCGCACCCCGGGCTGGGCGTCGTCGGACTGCTCGGCCGACACCAGGTAGTCGAACTCGCGATCCAGATGCGGCACCGACAGCATCGGCAGCACCCGGGCGATGGGCTCCACCTCGACGGGCGTGCGCGCGCCGGGGCTCACCGCGCCCCCGGGCCGCGAATCATGTTGTCATCCAATGACTTAGAAGTCGGGGTCCGCAGCGTACCGGGCACCGGCGACAATCAGCGCTCGGCGGGCGCCGTGGCGTCCCCGGCGGCGTCCTCGGGAAGCTCGCGGCCGAAGAAGAACCCGGCCGTGATCAGGATCTGGGCCGCCGCATACGACCACCAGATCGGCACGGCCAGCGCCTCATTGCCCAGAATGAAGCGGCCGATGGCAATCATCGAATCCGAGGCCGCGAAACACACCGCGCCCACCGCCGTCCAGATCGTCGGCAGTTTCGCCAGCAGGGCCGTGCACACCATCGCGGTCAACACGACGAGGTAGAGCGTCACCGGAAGCGTCAGCTTCTCCGCGCCCAGGTGGGGCCAGAACCAGGCCAGCAGCCCGAGCGACGCCGCACCCATCAGGACCACCGCGACGAGGCGCACCGTCGACGGCCGCGCATCCCTGGAAGCCCCCGAGAACGCCGGCACCAGCGGCAGCAGCGCGGCGACAAAACACAAGTGCGCCAACAGGAATGCGGCCAGGCCCACCACGAAGGACAGCGTCCACCACGGGATCGCCAGCACCCAGTCGCCGATGGCCGACAGCAGCAGCGCCGGCATCAGCCACCGCCGCTCGCGCACGACGGCGTGCCCCGCCGCGGCCAGCGTCAGCAGCAACGCCATCGAGGCCTTGAACGCCGGCTGCAGCACCCAGTGGCCGGTCAGCTCGATTCCCGGCGGCGAGCGCAGCGCCAGCACGGTCAGGTAGATGCCGTAGCCGAGGGCCACCCAGCCGGCCACCACCCAGGCGCCGGCCACCAGACGAGGTGCGTACGGTACGTCCATGCCCAGCTTGGATAACACAGCCGACGAGAAACCCGCTATCGACCCCATCCTGCAGAAGGTACTGGATGCGGTTCCCTTCCGGCTATCCACCGAGGACGGCATCGACGCGGCGCGCCAGCGGTTCCGCGACCTGCCGCGCCGGCCGCTGCATCCCGAGCTGCGCGTCGAGGACCGCACGATTCCCGGCCCCGCGGGCTCGATCGCTGTCCGGATCTATTGGCCGCCAAGCCATTCCAACGACCAGCCGGGCGGTGACGCAGCGCCCGTCGTGCTGTATTTCCACGGCGGCGGCTTCGTCATCGGCGACCTCGACACCCACGACGGCACGGCGCGTCAGCACGCGGTCGGCGCCGACGCGATCGTGGTGTCCGTCGACTACCGGCTGGCCCCCGAGCATCCCTACCCCGCCGCCGTCGAAGACGCTTGGGCCGCAACGTTTTGGGTCGCCGCGAACGCCGCCGAACTGCACGGCGACGCGACCCGGATCGCCGTCGCCGGGGATTCGGCCGGTGGCACCATCTCCGCCGCGGTGGCACAGCGGGCGCGCGACAACGGCGCCCCGCCGATCGTGTTCCAGCTGCTGTGGTACCCGTCGACCATGTGGGACGCGTCGCTGCCGTCGTTCGCCGAAAACGCGACCGCACCGATCCTCGACGTCAAGGCCGTCGCGGAGTTCTCCCGTTGGTACGCGGGCGAAGTCGACATGTCGAATCCGCCGTCGGACATGGCGCCGGGACGCGCGAAAGACCTGCGCAACCTGGCGCCCGCCTACATCGCCGTCGCCGGTTATGACCCGCTGCGTGACGACGGCATCCGGTACGGCGAGCTGCTGGCCGCCGCCGGTGTCGCCGTCGAGGTGCACAACGCCGAGACGCTGGTGCACGGCTACCTGGGGTACGCCGGCGTGGTGCCTGCGGCCACCGCGGCGCTCGAGGCCGGGCTGGCGGCGCTGCGAACCGCCCTGCACGGGTGAGCCCGCGGCGTACGGTGAACCCATGAGCGAGCCGACCATCGCCCGGCCCGGGATCGACCCGACGTTCAAGGCGTTGCTCGACGCCTATCCGATGACGTTTCGCGAGGCCGACGGCGTCGAGGTCGCCCGCAAGCGGCCCAAGCTGCTCACGGTGCCGCCGTCGATGCTGCCGGACCTGCGAATCGAGGACCGCACCATCGCCCACGGCGGGCTCACCGACATCCCGGTGCGCATCTACCGGCCCGACAGCGAGCTGCGCCCGCTGCCGGTGGTCGTCTTCTACCACGGCGGCGGGTTCTGCCTGGGCGACCTGGACACCCACGACCCGGTGGCCCGCGCGCACGCCGTCGGCGCCGAGGCCATCGTGGTGTCCGTCGGCTACCGGCTGGCCCCCGAGCATCCGTTCCCGGCCGGCGTGGACGACTGCTGGGCGGCCCTGCGATGGGTCGCCGAGCACGCGGCCGAGCTCGGCGGCGACCCGAACGCCGTCGCCGTGGCCGGTGACTCGGCGGGCGGCAACCTCGCCGCGGTGACCGCGCTGTTGGCCCGCGATAACGGCGGGCCGGCGCTGCGCTTCCAGTTGCTGTGGTACTCCACGGTCGCCGCGGATCTGTCCCTGCCGTCGTTCACCGACAACGCCGAGGCGCCGATGCTGAACCGCGACGTCATCGACGCGTTCCTGTCCTGGTACGTGCCCGATCTCGATCTCACCGACCCGAAGGCGCTGCCCATCACCATGGCTCCGGCCAACGCCGCGGATCTGTCCGGGCTGGCGCCCGCCTACATCGCGACCGCCGAACACGATCCACTGCGCGATGACGGGGCCCGTTACGCCGAGCTGCTCAGCGCCGCGGGCGTGCCGGTCGAGTTGACCAACGAGCCCACCCTGGTACACGGATTCGTCAGTTTCGCGCTGGCGATACCCGCCGCCGCCGAGGCCACCGAGCGCGGCCTGGCGGCGCTCCATAAGGCACTGCACCCCTAGGCAGGCAACGATGGTCCCGCACCAAGACGAAACCCCCGACTATCACACGCTGATCATCGGAGCCGGGTTCTCCGGCATCGGTGCGGCGATCAACCTGGACCGGGCCGGGCTGCCCGATTACCTGGTGACCGAGGCCGCTGACGGGGTCGGCGGCACCTGGCACTGGAACACCTATCCCGGTATCGCCGTGGACATTCCGTCGTTCTCCTACCAGTTCTCGTTCGAGCAGAGCCGGCACTGGTCGCGGACCTACGCGCCGGGCCGAGAGCTCAAGGCCTACGCCGAACACTGCGCCGACAAGTACGGCATCCGGTCGCGGATCCGGTTCAACACCAAGGTGCAAACCGCCGAGTTCGACGACGAGCGCGGCCTGTGGCGGGTGCAGACCGACCCGGCGGGTGAGATCACCGCCCGGTTTTTGATCAGCGCCTGCGGCGTGCTGACGGTGCCGAACCTGCCCGACATCGACGGGGTGGACTCGTTCGGCGGCATCACCATGCACACCGCGCGGTGGGATCACGGCCAGGATCTGCGCGGCAAGCGCGTCGCGGTGATCGGCACCGGCGCCTCGGCCGTCCAGGTGATTCCCGAGATCGCGCCGATCGTGTCGTCACTCACGGTATTTCAGCGCACCCCGATCTGGTGTTTCCCGAAGTTCGACGTCCCGCTGCCGGCGCCGGCGCGCTGGGCGATGCGCATTCCCGGTGGCAAGTTCCTGCAGCGCCTGCTCAGCCAGGCCTACGTGGAGCTGACCTTCCCCATCTCGGCGCATTACTTCACGGTGCTGCCGCTGGCCAAGCGGATGGCCTCGCTGGGGAAATCGTATCTGCGGCAACAGTTTCGGGATCCGGCGGTGCGTGAACAGCTCACCCCGCGCTACGCGGTGGGCTGCAAACGGCCCGGTTTCCACAACGGCTACCTGGCCACGTTCAACCGCGACAACGTGCGGCTGGTCACCGAGCCGATCGACAAGGTCACCCCCGACGCGGTGGCCACCACCGATGGCGAGAACCACGAGATCGACGTGCTGATCCTGGCGACCGGTTTCAAGGTGATGGACCCCGACAACGTGCCCACCTTCGCGGTGACCGGGAGCGGCGGAAAGTCGTTGAGCCGCTTCTGGGATGAGCATCGGCTGCAGGCCTACGAGGGCGTCACGGTGCCGGGATTTCCCAACCTGTTCACCGTGTTCGGCCCGTACGGTTACGTCGGCTCTTCGTATTTCGCGCTGATCGAGGCGCAGACGCATCACATCGTGCGCTGCCTCAAGCGGGCCAAGCGCGTCGGCGCGACCCGGGTCGAGGTGACCCGGGAGGCCAACGACCGCTACTTCGCCGAGATGATGCGCCGGCGGCCCAAGCAGATCTTCTGGCAGGACAGCTGCCAGCTGGCCAACAGCTACTACTTCGACAAGAACGGTGACGTGCCGCTGCGTCCGGGCACCACCCCGGAGGTGTACTGGCGCAGCCGGCGATTCGATCTGGACGACTACCGGTTCACCCGGTAGCGGCTACGCTGCACCCGTGGCGAAGGAATTTCTGAGCATCGACGAGTCGCTGCGCGACTTCATCCGGGAGCAGGCCGTATTCTTCGTCGCCACCGCGCCGTCCGAGGGTGGCCGAATCAACCTGTCCCCCAAGGGGTATCGCGACAGCTTCGCGGTGCTCGACGAGCACACCGTGGCCTACCTGGATCTGTTCGGCAGCGGTGTGGAGACCGTGGCCCATCTGCGCGACAACGGCCGCATCACCGTCATGTTCTGCTCGTTTACCCGCAACTCGCGAATCCTGCGGCTGTTCGGCACCGGACGGGTGGTCCGCCCCGACGACGCCGAATTCGCCGATCTGATGCGGCATTTCGGCGATCAACATGCCGGGGTCCGCACCATCATCGTGGTCGATGTGGAGCGGATCGCCGACGCGTGCGGGTTCGCGGTGCCCTACTACGAGCTCGTCGACGAGCGGCCGGTGCTCGACGCGGCGCACCGCAAGGCGACCGATGACCAGTACGGCCGGCTGGTCAAGCGCAACCGGCGCAGTATCGACGGGCTGCCGGCGCTAGACGCCGACCACCCGGCGCCTAAATCGCGCGCTTGAGGTCGTCGACCTTGTTCAGCTGCTCCCACGGCAGTTCGATGTCGGTGCGGCCGAAGTGCCCGTAGGCGGCGGTCTGCGCGTAGATCGGACGTAGCAGGTCCAGGTCGCGGATGATCGCGCCGGGCCGCAGGTCGAACACCTCGGGCACGATCTTCTCGATCTTGACCGGGTCGACCGTCGCGGTGCCGAACGTCTCGATGAACAGGCCGACCGGGGCGGCCTTGCCGATGGCGTAGGCCACCTGCACCTCGACCCGCTCCGCCAGTCCGGCGGCGACGATGTTCTTGGCCACCCAGCGCATCGCGTAGGCCGCCGACCGGTCCACCTTGGACGGGTCCTTGCCGGAGAAGGCGCCGCCGCCGTGGCGGGCCCACCCGCCATAGGTGTCGACGATGATCTTGCGGCCGGTCAGGCCGGCGTCGCCCATCGGGCCGCCGAGCACGAACTTGCCGGTCGGGTTGACCAGCACCCGCGTCGCCGAGGAGTCGAGCGTGTCGTGGGCCAGCTCGTCCAGCACGGTCTTGAGCACGTGCTGGCGGATGTCGGGGTCCAGCGTCTTCTCCAGGTCGATGCCGTCGGCGTGCTGGGTGGAGACGACGACGGTGTCCAGCCGCACCGGAACGTCGTCCTCGTACTCGATGGTGACCTGGGTCTTGCCGTCCGGGCGCAGGTAGGGCAGCGTGCCGTTCTTGCGGACCTCGGTCAGCTTGCGCGACAGCCGGTGGGCCAGCGCGATCGGCAGCGGCATCCGCTCGGGGGTGTCGTTGATCGCGTAGCCGAACATCAGGCCTTGGTCGCCGGCGCCCTGGGAGTCCAGCGGGTCCGCGGCGCCCTCCACGCGCGCCTCGTGGGCGGTGTCGACGCCCTGGGCGATGTCGGGCGACTGCGCGCCGATGCCGATGTTGACGCCGCAGGACGCGCCGTCGAAGCCCTTGTCCGACGAGTCATAGCCGATCTCGAGGATGCGCTCGCGAACCGTGTTGGTGATGTCGGCGAACGCCTCCTTGGCGGTCGTCGTCACCTCGCCCACCACGTGCACCTGTCCGGTGGTGACCAGCGTCTCGACCGCGACGCGTGAGCGGGGGTCCTGCGCCAGCAGGGCGTCGAGCACGGAGTCGCTGATCGCGTCACAGATCTTGTCGGGATGTCCCTCAGTCACCGACTCACTGGTAAACAGGCGACCCTTTTCGCTCACAATGCCAATCCTTCCAATTAGTTAGTTAGCCGAATTATATCGGCTGGCGTCGGCCCGGCCAGCACCTGCCCCGGTGCCGAGAAGAACTCGACCGTTCTACCCGCTGCCCCCGTGCAGGAACGCGGCGATCGCATCCACGATACGACTGGCCATCAATGTCTTGGAGCCGTGCTGCAGCGCCGACTCGGTACCGTCGGCCGCCAGCAGCCAGCCGTCGTTGTTGTCCACCTCGAAGGCCCGGCCGTCACCGACCGCGTTGACGACCAACAGGTCACAACCCTTGTTGCGCAGTTTTGCCCGGGCGTGAAACAGCACGTCGCCGTTGGCGTCGCCGGTCTCCGCGGCGAATCCCACGATGGCCCGCATGTTGGGCAGTTCGCCGTTGGCGCGCGCCCGCACCGCACCGGCCAGCACGTCGTCGTTGCGGATCAACTCGATGGTCGGCGGCCCCTCGACACCTTTTTTGATCTTGGCGGCCGCAACCCGGGCCGGCCGGAAGTCGGCGACCGCGGCGGCCATCACCAGCACGTCCGCCTCGGCCGCGTGCTTGGCCACGGCGTCGCCCAGTTGCTCGGCCGAGCTGACGTGGACCACCTCCACCCCGGCGGGGTCGATAAGCCCGGCGGTGTGCCCGGCGATCAGCGTGACCTCGGCGCCGCGCTGCGCGGCCACCCGCGCGACCGCATAGCCCTGCTTGCCGGAGCTGCGGTTGCCGATGAAGCGCACCGGGTCGACGGCTTCCCGGGTGCCGCCGGCGGTGACCAGCATCTTGCAGCCGGCCAGGTCGTAGGGCAGCGCGTCGTGACGGTCGAGCAGCAGGTGCGCCAGGGTGGTGATCTCCTCGGCTTCGGGCAGCCGGCCGGACCCGCTGTCCGTCCCGGTGAGCCGCCCGGCGGCCGGTTCGAGCACGACCGCTCCCCGGCGGCGCAGCGTGGCGACGTTGTCGACGGTGGCCGGGTGCAACCACATCTCGGTGTGCATCGCCGGGGCGAACAGCACCGGACATCGCGCGGTCAAGAGCGTGGCGGTCAGCAGGTCGTCGGCGCGGCCGTGGACGGCCCTGGCCAGCAGGTCCGCCGTGGCGGGTGCCACCACGACCAGGTCGGCCTGCTTGCCCAGCTGGACATGCGGAACCTCCGGCACGTCGGTGAAGACGCCGGTGTGCACCGGCTGGCCGGAGAGCGCCTCGAACGTGGCGGCGCCGACGAAACGCAGCGCGGACTCGGTCGGGATGACGCGGACCGAGTGACCGGCCTCGGCGAGCTGCCGAACGACGGTGCACGCCTTGTAGGCGGCGATACCGCCGGAGACCCCGACGATCACTCTTTTCGCGACCCGATCGCGGTTGTCCACAGCGCGCGCCCGGCCCGGCCCTGTTACTCGCCCTCGGTGTGCTCGAGCAGGTCGCCGTGGATCTCGCGCATCGCGATCGACAGCGGCTTTTCCTGCAGCCCCGGCTCGACCAGCGGGCCCACGTATTCGAGGATGCCCTCGCCGAGCTGGTTGTAGTAGTCGTTGATCTGACGGGCCCGCTTGGCGGCGTAGATCACCAGCGCGTACTTGCTCGAGACGCGGTCCAGCAGCTCGTCGATGGGCGGGTTGGTGATGCCCAGCGGGGTGTCGTAGGCGCCCTGTCCCCCGGCGGACGGATCGAACC
>NZ_LZLU01000047.1:0-17520 GCF_001673415.1 Mycobacterium sp. 1165196.3
TGGTCGACGGGCAGGTGGTGGATGAACGCGGCCGCATCGCCCAGTGCTCGCCAGCCGCGCGCCGTCGAGCCGGGCGGGTTGACCATGACCGCGGTGCCGAATTCGTGGTACTGCCCCAGATCGCCGTCGATATAGCGGGCCAGCATCAGGTTCACCACCGCCCGGCCGCGGCGGTGCTGGCAGACTTTCAGGCCGCTGTAGTCGATAAGGCGTTGCGCCGCTTGCGCATCCACCGAAAACATCGCGGTATGCACATCCGCTTTTCGTATCCGCACCGGCATGGTGAGGACCGTCCCCGCAACTACGTGTTGTGACTCAGGCATGCCGGTTACTGTAATCCGCTCGTCAACACATTTGGAGGCTGTAGATGACTTCGACCATCCCGGAAGCAATCTCGAACATCGATCTGGCAGACGGTAATTTCTACGCGGACCGTCACATCTCGCGCGAGGCCTACCGCTGGATGCGCGCCAACCAGCCGGTGTTTCGGGATCGCAACGGCCTGGCCGGTGCCACCACCTACCAAGCCATCCTGGACGCCGAACGCAATCCGGAACTGTTCTCCAGCACGGGCGGCATCCGTCCCGACCAGCCCGGCATGCCCTACATGATCGACATGGACGATCCCGCGCATCTGTTGCGGCGCAAGCTGGTCAACGCCGGCTTCACCCGCAAGCGGGTGAAGGAGAAGGAGCCGTCCATCGCCAAGCTGTGCGACACGCTGATCGACGCGGTGTGTGAGCGCGGCGAGTGTGACTTCGTCCGCGACATCGCCGCCCCGCTGCCGATGGCGGTGATCGGCGACATGCTGGGCGTGCTGCCCTCCGAACGCAGCATGCTGTTGAAGTGGTCCGACGACCTGGTGTGCGGGCTGAGCTCCCACATCGACCCGGCGTCGGCCGAATTCCAAACCGTCATGGAGGCTTTCGCCGCCTACACCGCGTTCACCATGGACATCATCGCCAAGCGGCGCGCCGAGCCCACCGACGACCTGTTCTCGATCCTGGTCAACGCCGAGGTGGAGGGGCAGCGGATGTCCGACGACGAGATCGTCATGGAGACGCTGCTCATCCTCATCGGCGGCGACGAGACCACCAGGCACACCCTGAGCGGCGGAACCGAGCAGGTGGTGCGCCACCGCGACCAGTGGGAGGCCCTGGTGCGCGA
This sequence comes from Mycobacterium sp. 1165196.3, assembly GCF_001673415.1. Classification (NCBI taxonomy): domain Bacteria; kingdom Bacillati; phylum Actinomycetota; class Actinomycetes; order Mycobacteriales; family Mycobacteriaceae; genus Mycobacterium; species Mycobacterium sp. 1165196.3. The sequence continues at coordinate 1,168 of NZ_LZLU01000047.1, forward strand.
CCCGTCGTTGCTTCCCGGTGCCATCGAGGAGATGCTGCGCTGGACATCGCCGGTGAAGAACATGTGCAGAATCTTGACGGCTGATACGGACTTTCACGGCACCTCGTTGCGCGAGGGCGAGAAGATCATGCTGCTCTTCGAGTCGGGCAACTTCGACGAGTCCGTGTTCGAAGACCCGGACAACTTCGACATTCGTCGAAACCCGAACAGCCACATGGCCTTCGGCTTCGGCACGCACTTCTGCCTGGGCAACCAGCTGGCCCGGCTCGAGCTGTCGATGATGACCGAGCGGGTGCTCAAGCGGCTACCGGATCTGCGGCTGGCCGATGACGACTCGACGCTGCCGCTGCGGCCGGCGAACTTCGTCAGCGGCCTGGAAGCGATGCCGGTGGTGTTCACCCCGAGCGCGCCGCTGCTGAGCTGACTCTCTGCATCCCGTTTGCGCCGAGCGTAAGCGCACTGCGGAAAAACAGGCGCAATTTCGCAGTGCGCTTACGCTCGGCGAGGGGGGCACTCGGCGAGGTGGGGCACGCTCGGCGAGGTGGGGCCACCCGGCCTAGCGGTTTTTGAAGTTGGGCTTGCGCTTCTCGGCGAACGCGCGGGGGCCCTCCTTGGAGTCCTCGGAGAGGAACACCGGTATCCCGTTGGCGGTGTCGGGCTTGAAGGCCTCTTCCTCGTGCATGCCCTCGGTCTCGCGGATCGTCTTGAGGATCGCCTGCACGGCCAGCGGTCCGTTGTTTTCGATCACCTCGGCGATCTCGAGCGCCTTGGCCAGCGCCTGCCCGTCGGGAACGACGTGGCCGATCAAGCCGATGTCCTTGGCTTCGGCGGCGGTGATGTGCCGGCCGGTGAGCAGCAGGTCGCAGGCCACGGTGTAGGGGATCTGGCGCACCAGCCGCACGGCCGAGCCACCCATCGGGTACAGGCTCCACTTGGCCTCGGAGATGCCGAACTTGGCGCTCTCACCGGCCACCCGGATGTCGGTGCCCTGCAAGATCTCGGTGCCCCCGGCGATGGCCGGGCCCTCGACGGCCGCGATGAGCGGCTTCTTGAGCCTGCGGCCCTTGAGCAGGGCATCGATTCGCGACGGGTCGTAGCTGCCGTCCTTGAACGACTCGCCCGGCGGCTTCTGCGTTGCTGCCTTGAGGTCCATGCCCGCGCAGAAGTAGCCACCGGCCCCGGTCAGGATGCAGACGCGGATGTCGTCGTCGTTGTCCACGCGGTCCCAGGCCTGGACCATGATTTCCATCATTTCCGTGCTCAAGGCGTTGCGGCGGTGCGGCCGGTTCATGGTCACGATGAGGGTGTGACCACGCTGTTCCACCAGCGCGTCCGGTCCGGTCTCCCCGTTTTCGGTGTTTGCTGGGGTTCCGGCATTCTCCACGGTCACGGCTACCGCCTTTCCCTCGACAATGGGCACGAGCTTGCCTCGAAATGTAACACGTTCTAATTTGGTGGCCGTGGCCTTGAATATTGCCGATCTCGCAGAGCACGCCATCGACGCTGTGCCCGACCGTGTCGCCCTGATCTGCGGCGACGAGAAGTTGACCTATGCCCAGCTGGAGGAGAAGGCCAACCGCCTGGCTCACTACCTGCTCGAGCAAGGGGTGAAAAAGGACGACAAGGTCGGCCTGTACTGCCGCAACCGCATCGAAATCGTCATCGCGATGCTCGGCATCGTCAAAGCGGGCGCCATCCTGGTGAACATCAACTACCGCTACGTCGAGGGCGAGCTGCGCTACCTGTTCGAGAACTCCGACATGGTCGCGCTGGTGCACGAGCGTCAGTACTCCGACCGGGTGGCCAACGTGCTGCCCGACACCCCCGACGTCAAGACGATCCTGGTCGTGGAGGACGGCAGCGACAACGACTTCAGCCGTTACGGCGGCGTCGAGTTCTATTCAGCGATCGCGGGCAGCTCGCCCGAGCGCGACTTCGGCCCGCGCAGCGCCGACGACATCTACCTGCTCTACACCGGCGGCACCACCGGCTTCCCGAAGGGCGTGATGTGGCGCCACGAGGACATCTACCGGGTGCTGTTCGGCGGAACCGACTTCGCCACAGGCGAATTCGTCAAGGACGAGTACGACCTGGCCAAGGCCGCCGCGGCCAACCCACCGATGGTCCGCCACCCGATTCCGCCGATGATCCACGGCGCCACCCAGTCGGCCACCTGGATGTCGATCTTCTCGGGCCAAACCACCGTGCTGGCACCGGAATTCAACGCCGACGAGGTCTGGCGCACGATCCACGAACACAAGGTAAACCTGCTGTTCTTCACCGGCGACGCGATGGCGCGACCGCTGCTCGACGCGCTACTTGCGCACCAGGACAAGGGAAACGAGTACGACCTGTCGTCGCTGTTCCTGCTCGCCTCCACCGCGGCGCTGTTCTCGCCGAGCATCAAGGAGAAGTTCCTCGAGCTGCTGCCCAACCGCGTCATCACCGACTCGATCGGTTCATCGGAGACCGGATTCGGCGGCACCAGCATCGTCGCCAAGGACGCGCCGCATGCCGGCGGCCCGCGCGTGACGATCGACCACCGCACCGTCGTCCTCGACGAACAGGGCAACGAGGTCAAGCCCGGCTCCGGAGTACGCGGGTTCATTGCCAAGAAGGGCAACATCCCGGTCGGTTACTACAAGGACGAGAAGAAGACCGCCGAGACGTTCAAGACCTTCAACGGCGTGCGTTACGCCATCCCCGGCGACTTCGCGACCGTCGAGGAGGACGGCACCGTCACGATGCTGGGCCGCGGCTCGGTGTCGATCAACAGCGGCGGCGAGAAGATCTACCCCGAGGAGGTCGAGGCCGCGCTCAAGGGCCACCCCGACGTCTTCGACGCCCTGGTGGTCGGCGTGCCGGACGCGCGGTACGGCCAGCACGTCGCCGCCGTCGTGCAGCCGCGGCCGGGATCGCGACCGACGCTGTCGGAGCTGGACAGCTTCGTGCGCTCCGAGATCGCGGGTTACAAGGTGCCGCGCAGCCTGTGGCTGGTCGACGAGGTCAAGCGGTCGCCCGCGGGCAAGCCCGACTACCGCTGGGCCAAGGAGCAGACCGAGGCCCGCCCGGCCGACGACGTGCACGCCGCTCACGCCACTGCGTGACCGACTTCGTCAAACGTAATCCGGCCGCACCGACCGGCTTCTTCGCTTGGGAAGCCGCAGGGCTGCAATGGCTTTCCGATGTCGACGGCGGCGTGCCGTGCGCGCAGGTCGTCGCCGTCGATGACACGAGCCTGACCCTGCGGCGCCTTGACTCCGTGCGCCCCACCCCCGAGGCCGCGCGCGCATTCGGCAACCGGCTGGCCGTCACGCACGACGCGGGCGCCGCGGCGTTCGGCGCCGGGCCGGACGGCTGGGCCGGGACGGGCTTTTTCGGGCCGCTGTCGCAGCCCCTGCCGCTCTCGCTGCGCCCGCACCGGCGCTGGGGTGAGTTCTATGCCGAGGAGCGGCTGGCCCCGATGGCCGAACTCGCCGCCCCGGGCCTGGACGCCGCCACCCGCGACGCCGTGAACTCCGTCGCGGCCCGTTGCCGCGCGGGCGATTTCGACGACGACGACGCCCCGGCGCGGCTGCACGGCGATCTGTGGAGCGGCAACGTGATGTGGACGCCCGACGGTGTGGTGCTCATCGACCCGGCCGCACACGCCGGTCACCGCGAGACCGACCTGGCGATGCTCGCGCTGTTCGGCTGCCCCCACTTCGACGCGGTCATCGACGGCTATCAGCGGGTGCGACCGCTGCGGTCCGGCTGGCGCGACCGCACCGGCCTGCACCAGCTCTTCCCGCTACTGGCGCACGTGGCGCTGTTCGGCGGCGGGTACGCGCAGCAGACGCACGCCTGCGCCCGCGCCGCGCTGACCCTCTGAGATCGGAGGGCGGCCGGGCCCGGTCTGGTGTTGATTGCCCGTCTCCTCCTCCCGCCGCTCCGCGGCGCGCATCGTCGGCGGGCTAAAGTCCAATCGCATGACGATCGATGTCTGGATGCAGCATCCGACTGCGCGGTTCCTGCGCAGCGACATGCTGGCATCCCTGCGGCGGTGGACGGGCGGGTCGATCCCCGACACCGATATCCCGATCGAGGCGACCCTGGCGTCGATGGACGTCGCCGGCGTCGAAGTGGGTGTGCTCAGCGCCTGGCGGGGGCCGGGGGGAGCCGACCTGGTCTCCAACGACGAGGTGGCGCAATGGATTGCCGCGCACCCGAATCGGCTCGCCGGGCTGGCCACCGTCGACCTGGACCGCCCGATGGAAGCCGTCCGGGAGTTGCGGCGCCGGATAGCCGACGGAGGGTTCGTCGGCCTGCGGGTGGTGCCGTGGTTGTGGGATGCCCCGCCCACCGATCGTCGCTACTATCCGCTGTTTGCCCAGTGCGTGGAATCCGGGGTGCCGTTCTGCACCCAGGTCGGTCACACCGGTCCGTTGCGCCCGTCGGAGACCGGCCGGCCGATTCCCTACATCGACCAGGTGGCGCTCGATTTCCCGGAGCTGGTGATCGTCTGCGGTCACGTCGGCTATCCGTGGACCGAGGAGATGGTCGCGGTGGCCCGCAAGCACGAAAACGTCTACATCGACACCTCGGCGTACACCATCAAGCGGTTGCCGGATGAACTGGTCAGGTTCATGAAGACCGGTACCGGGCAACGAAAGGTGTTGTTCGGCACCAACTATCCGATGATCACCCACGAGCACGCGCTGGCGGGACTGGACGACCTCGGGCTGTCCGACGAGGCCCGCCGAGATTTCCTGCGCGGCAACGCCGAACGAGTTTTCCGACTGGAGGCAGTCAAGTGAACGGTGCCCAGGCCCTGATCAACACCCTGGTGGACGGCGGCGTCGACGTGTGTTTCGCCAACCCGGGCACGTCGGAGATGCACTTCGTCGCGGCGCTGGACGCCGTGCCGCGGATGCGCGGCGTGCTGGCGCTGTTCGAGGGGGTCGCCACCGGAGCGGCCGACGGTTACGCGCGCATCGCCGATCGACCGGCCGCGGTGCTGCTGCACTTGGGACCCGGACTGGGCAACGGCCTGGCCAACCTGCACAACGCGCGCCGTGCGCGGGTACCGATGGTGGTGGTCGTCGGCGACCACGCGACCTATCACAAAAAATACGACGCCCCACTGGAATCCGACATCGACGCGCTGGCCGGCACCGTCTCGGGCTGGGTGCGCCGGACCGCTGACGCCTCCCAGGTTTCGGCCGACGCCGTCGAGGGCATCGCGGCCAGCCGGTGGGGTTCACAGATTTCCACGCTGATCCTGCCCGCCGACGTGTCCTGGTCCGACGGCGCCCAGCTGTTCTCCAACCTGGATGCGCAGCCGGCGAGCGCCGATCCGCTGTTGGCGCCCGAGGTGCTCGAGGTGCTCGGCTCCGGCGAGCCCACGGTGATCATGGTGGGCGGCGACGCCACCCGCCGTGCCGGGCTGGCGGCGGCCGCCCGCATTGCGGCGGCAACGGGTGCGCGCGTGTTGTGCGAAACCTTCCCCACCCGGCTGGAGCGCGGCGCCGGCGTCCCCGCGGTCGACCGGCTCGCCTATTTCGCCGAGGCCGCCGCGGCCCAGCTGGACGGCGCCAAGCATCTGGTGCTGGCCGGCGCCAAGTCGCCGGTGTCGTTCTTCGCCTACCCCGGCATGCCCAGCGATCTGGTGCCGGCCGGCTGCGAGGTGCACGTGCTCGCCGAATACAGCGGTGCAGCAGAGGCTTTGATCGCTTTGGCCGACCAGGTGGCACCCGGCACCGAGGCGCCGGTGGCCGCCGCATCGCGTCCTCCGCTGCCGAGGGGCCCGCTGACCTCCGCGTCGGCCGCCGATGTGATCGGGGCGCTGCTGCCCGAAAATGCCATCGTGGTCGACGAGTCGAACACCTCGGGCGTGCTGCTCGCCCAGGCGACCGCCGGGGCGCCGGCGCACGACTGGCTGACCCTGACCGGTGGGGCGATCGGCTACGGCATACCGGCCGCGGTGGGCGCCGCGGTGGCCGCCCCCAATCGCCCGGTGTTGTGTCTGGAATCCGATGGCTCGGCCATGTACACGATTTCGGGATTGTGGACCCAGGCCCGGGAGAACCTCGACGTCACCACCGTGCTGTACAACAACAGCGCCTACGACATCCTGCGCATCGAGCTGCAACGCGTCGGCGCCGGGTCGGCGCCCGGCCCTGAAGCGCTGTCACTGCTCGACTTATCTGACCCGACAATGGATTTCGTGAAGATCAGCGAGGGCATGGGAGTACCCGCACGGCGCGTCACCACGGCCGAGGAATTGGCCGATGCGCTGCGCGACGCCTTCGCCGAACCGGGGCCGCATCTGATCGACGCCGTGGTGCCGTCAATAACGGGCTAGGGTCGGCAACCGGCTCAGCAGCCAGTCCGTCATCGTGTTGACCACGTCGACGCCCGTCTCGAACGCGCCGTCGTGCGCATCGGCTGCCAGCGCCACGCCCCAGTGGCCGGCCGGGGTGGGGACGATGCCGAATTGCCGGACCAGGTACTCGCCGTGCACACCGGGCCCCCAACCACCTTTGGCGGCAATGCCTTTGGCGGCCAGGCCCCACTGGTCGCCGGTGACCAGGCGCTGCATCAGGTCGATCACTTCGACGGCGTCGGGGATGGTCGAGAGCTCCGCTGCAAACCGCGCTTGGCGCTGCAGGCTCCACTGCGTTTGGCCGAATGCGGTGAACCCGCGGCGAAGTCGACGCGATTCGACCACCGTCGCGGTGTCACCGCCCTCGGCCACCACGACCTGGACCCGTCGCGCCGCCTGCGCGGGCTCGCCCAACTGCGACCACAACTGTTCGGAGGCGCGGTTGTCGGATTCGGTGATCGCCTTGACGACCAAATCGCGCGCGCCCAGCCAATCGTTGCGCAGCGCCGCTATCGCCAACGGCACCTTGATGGTCGACCATGCCACGCCCGACCACCAGCTGCCCAGCGAAAAGGTTCTGTCCGGCCGGGCGATCGCGACGCCGACGTTCGCCGGCACCGCGGCGGCAAGCTGGTCGAAGCTGGCTTCCAGCGCGAGCTCGAGTGGGCGTGCCGTCATGCGCTGGTTCCGTTATCGGCGCGCGTCACAGCGACGCCGAGGTGGGGGACCGGCGCATCAACCATCGCGTCTCCTTGTCGGCAAAACCATCAGCCCGCCGGCGGGAGCGGCGGCCCCTGCTCCGGTGGGGGCGGGACTTCCCACGGTTCGCGGTCCGGCGTCGGCGGCGACCACACCAGCGGCGGCGGTGGCGGAGGCAGGGGAGGCGCCGGAGGCGGATCCGCCGCGGCCAAACCGGAGCCCAGCCCGAGCACGGCGCCACCCAGCGACCCGACCAGGATCGAGCAGGCGATCGTTTCGCGGATTTTCATCAAGCGCTGAGTTTACTGTGTGGACCGCACATCCGGCGGCAACGCACGACCCGGGTCCCTAGCGGTGGATCCGCCACACCGGGTCGTCGCAGTCCACACCCTGAGCGGCCAACTGGCGCTTCAACACCTTGAAGGTCACCGTCCGCGGCAGTTCGGTAGTGATCCGCACGTACGACGGCCATTGCTTGGGTCCCAAGTCCGGCTGCTCGGCCAGAAACGCGCGGAACTTCTCGTCCTCGAACTCGGTGCCCGGCACCATCACCAACGCCGCCATCACCTGGTCGCCGACCCTCGGGTCGGGGACCGGGTACACCGCGACCTCGGTGACGTCGGGGTGGCGCAGCAGCACCCGCTCGATCGGGGCGGCGCCCAGGTTTTCGCCGTCGACCCGCATCCAATCGCCCAGCCGCCCAGCGAAATACGCGTAGCCGGCGTCGTCGCGGTAGGCGAGATCACCGCTGTGATACACCCCGCCGGCCATCCGCTCGGCTTCGGCCGCCTCGTCGTTGTAGTAACCCTCGAAACGCCCCGGCCCCGCGGTGTTGACCAATTCGCCGACCACGCCAGGCGGGCAGGACGCCCCGGTGTCGGGATCGATGATGTCGATGCCCTGTGGAAGCGGCCCCAGTGAACCCGCCGGCGTATCGGGGGTGCGGGCGATGGCCACGCCGCCCTCGGTGGAACCGAACCCGTCCTGCACGACGCACCCGAACCTGCGGCCGAAGCGCTCGATGTCCTCGGGTACGCCCTCATTGCCGTAGACCGCCCGCAGCGGATTGTCGGCATCGTCGGGTCGCTCCGGCGTGGCGAGCACATACGACAGGGGCTTGCCCACGTAGTTGGCGTAGGTGGCGCCGTAACGACGGACATCGACGATGAAATTCGAAGCAGAGAACTTGCGCCGTAAGGCCATCGAGCCCTCGCAGGCCGCCGCCACCGCCCAGCCGACCAACACCGCATTGGAATGAAACAGCGGCATCGACACGTAGCAGACGTCGTCGTGGCCCAGGCCGAAGCGCTGTGACATCGTTACGCCCGCGATCGCCACCTTGCCGTGGCTGCACTTGACCGCTTTGGGCTCGCCGCTGGTGCCCGAGGTGAAGATCAACATGAACAGGTCCGCCGGCGACGCGGCCTGGAACGAGATCGGGGCGTCGCGGTGCGCGGCGACCTCCTCGGCCCACTCGGGCGAGTCGGCGTTCAGGTGCTCGATATCACCCAGCGTCTCAGACGATCTCGAATCCGCCAGCACCAATTGGCAGTCGGCCCTCGCGATGTCACGCCGCAGGGCCTCGCCCCGGCGCACCGGGTTGAGTCCCACCGGCACGATCCCCGACAGGCCCGCCGCCACCAGCATCGCCGAGAAGAACGGGGTGTTCTCCAACAGCACGCCGACATGCGGCGGCCGGGCGGGGTCGAGCCGCGCCCGCAGCGTCGCGGCGATCGCGGCACCATGCTGCAGGTGGTCGCGCCAGCTGGTGAACGAGTCCTCGAAGTACACACCCCGATCGTCGATCTCGGTCAGCGGCTCCAGCAGCTTGGTGACCGTCAGGTCGTCGGTGAGATCCATTGCGCCTAAGCGGGCGTCTCCGCCAGCTCCCGGCCGATCCGCCGCAGCTGACCGGTGGCACCGCCGAGGGCGAATTCGGTCTCCTTGGCCGCCAGGAAGTAGCGGTGCGCCGGGTGATCGGTGTCCACGCCGACGCCGCCGTGCACGTGCACGATGGTGTGCGCCACCCGGTGACCGGCCTCGGCGGCCCAGAACGCCGCACTGGCGACGTCGATTTCGGCGGCGATGTCTTCCGAGACCCGCCAGGCCGCCTGGGTGAGCGTGAGCCGCAACCCCTTCACGTCGATGTAACCGTCGGCGAGCCGCTGTGACACCGCCTGGAAGCTGCCGATCGGGCGATCGAACTGCTCACGCTCGCGGGCGTATTCGGCCGTCATCTGCAGGCCCCGCTCGAGCACCCCGAGCTGGAAAGCGCTGCGCCCCAAGGTGCCCAGCGTGCCGAGCCAGGTCACGACCTCGGCGCCCCCGACCTTGCGGCTCTCGTCCACCTCGGTTCCGTCCAGGGCGAGATGCCCGACGCTGCCCAGGCCGGTGGTTTCCAGCGCGGTCACAGTGACGCCCGGGTCGTCGGCGGCGACCAGGAAAACTGCTGTGCCGGAATCGGTTTCGGCGGGAACCAGGAACGCGTCGGCCACCGGGCCGAATCCGATCTGGGTACGCGTCCCGGTCAGCCGGTAGCCCGCACCGGCGCCGGCCGCCCGCACCGGCCCCTCGCCCATCTCACCGTCGAGGGCAACGCTGAGCGTCTTCTCGCCTTTGACCGCCGGCACACCCCAGTTTTGTTGCAGCTCTTCGGAACCGAACCGGGCCAGCGCTCCGGCGCCCAGCACCACCGACTCCAGATAGGGCACGGCGGCCAGCTGGTGCCCCAGCGCCACCAGGATCGCGATCTGCTCGAGCGCGCCGAAGCCATCACCGCCCAGCGATGTGGCCGACGCGCTGGACAGGATGCCGGCGTCGATCAGCTTTGCCCACAGGTCGCGGTCGAAGCGCTGATCGAGCCCGTCGAGCTCGCGCTGGTGTTCGGGGGTGCATACCGAGTCCACGATGGTGTCGACCAGGTTGCCGAGGTCGTGCGCCGCTTCGGTGGTGGTGAAATCCATGACGTCCGTCCTTCTATTACGTAGCGGCTCAGCGGTTTCTAGGCAGACCGAGGGCGACCATGCCGATGATGTCGCGCTGCACTTCGTTGGTGCCGCCGCCGAACGTCAGGATCAGGCAGGCCCGGTGCATTCGCTCGACCCGGCCGCGCAGCAATGCGCCGGGCGAATTCTGGCGCACCGTCGCCGCGGTACCCAGCACCTCCATCAGCAACCGGTACGCCTCGGTGGCCAGCTCGGTGCCATACACCTTCGCCGCCGACGCATCGGCGGGCGACAGGGCTTCACTGGTGGCCGAGGCCAACTCCCAGTTGATCAGCTTGAGAACTTCGGCCTTGGCGTGCACCCGGGCGAGGTTGATCTGCACCCACTCGGAATCGATCAACCGCGCCCCGCCGGCGTCCTTGGTGTTCTGCGCCCATTCGCGGACCTCGCGCAGCGCCAGGAAGATCGGTTGCGGCGAAACCAGCGCCACCCGCTCGTGGTTGAGCTGGTTGGTCACCAGTTTCCAACCGCCGTTCTCCTCGCCGATCAGGTTGGTCACCGGCACGCGCACGTCGGAGTAGTAGGTGGCGCTGGTGTCCACCCCGGCCATGGTGTGCACCGGCGTCCAGGAGAAACCTTCGGCGGTCGTCGGCACGGTCAGCATCGAGATGCCGCGGTGCTTCTTGGCGTCCGGGTTGGTGCGGACCGCCAGCCACACCCAGTCTGCGTAGGCGATCAGGCTGGTCCACATCTTCTGGCCGTTGATGACGTAGTCGTCACCGTCGCGCACCGCGGTGGTGCGCAGATTGGCCAGGTCCGTGCCCGCGCCCGGCTCGGAATACCCGATGGAGAAGTGCAGCTCGCCGGCGGCGATTTTGGGCAGGAAGAACTTCTTCTGTTCCTCGGTGCCGAACGCCATGATGGTCGGCGCGACGCTGTTGATGGTCAGGAACGGCACCGGCACGCCCGCGATGGCGGCCTCGTCGGTGAAGATCAGCGAGTCCATCGGGGAGCGGTCCTGGCCGCCGTACTCTTTGGGCCAGTTCAGGGTGAGCCACCCGTCCTTGCCCATCTGCGCGACGGTGTCGCGATACGCGGTGCCCGTCCCGACCTCGCCGCCCCCCGTCGAGGTCAGCGCCTCGCGGCGCTCCGGGGTCATCAGCGCGGTGAAGTACGACCGCAGCTCGCGACGCAGGTCCTCTTGTTCCGGGGTGTAACTGATGCGCATTTCAGCCGTCCTTCAGATTTACGACGTTCTTCAGTGACAACCCTCGTCACAGGCCGCAGCTCGACCAACGGCTACCCGTTCGCCTTCCCGGTTGTAACACGTTCTAGTCTGGGAATCCAGCGACCGTTTCCCCAGCGGTGTCAGGGCCCTATGGTGGACCTACATGCTGATGAAGCGAGTCTTGCGGTGAAGGCCAGGTTCAAGGAGGGTGCTGTGCGGGTGATCGTGGACCGTGACCGGTGCGAAGGTAACGCAGTGTGCTTGGGAATTGCCCCGGATATCTTCGACCTGGACGACGAGGATTACGCCGTGGTGAAGCTCGACCCGATTCCCGCCGATCAGGAGCAGCTGGCCGAGCAGGCGATCGCCGAATGCCCGCGCGCGGCACTTCAGCGCGGCGACTAATCCGAGCCCCGAGCGCGTAACCCGAAACTAGAGGTATTCATAAATTGACTAGCAGCACGAACGCGACCGATCTCTCCGGAAAGGTCGCGGTGGTGACCGGTGCGGCCGCGGGCCTGGGCCGCGCCGAGGCGCTCGGCCTGGCCCGCCAGGGCGCGACCGTCGTCGTGAACGACATCGCGGCGGCGCTGGACGCCTCCGACGTCATCGACGAGATCAACTCCGCCGGGTCCAAGGCCGTCGCTGTGGCCGGCGACATCAGCGAACGCGCCACCGCCGACGAACTGGTTGCTCAGGCCGACTCGCTGGGCGGCCTCGACATCGTGGTGAACAACGCCGGCATCACCCGCGACCGGATGCTGTTCAACATGTCCGACGAGGAGTGGGATCTCGTCATCGCCGTGCACCTGCGCGGTCACTTCCTGCTGACCCGCAACGCGGCGACCTACTGGCGGTCCAAGGCCAAGGGGGCGGGCGGCCAGATCTTCGGGCGGATCGTCAACACCGCGTCGGAGGCCGGGCTGGTCGGTCCGGTCGGGCAGGCGAACTACGGCGCCGCCAAGGCCGGCATCATCTCGCTCACTCTGACGGCCGCACGAGCTCTGGGCCGCTACGGTGTCTGCGCCAACGCCATCTGCCCCCGCGCCCGCACCGCGATGACGGCCGACGTCTTCGGCGACGCACCCGAGGTGGAAGCGGGCGGTATCGACCCCTTGTCACCCGAGCACGTCGTCAATCTGGTGAAGTTCCTGTCGTCACCGGCGGCCGCCGAGGTGAACGGACAGGTCTTCATCGTCTACGGTCCACAGGTGACATTGGTCGCCGCGCCGACCGTGGAGCGGAAATTCAGCGCCGACGGCGCCGCGTGGGACCCCGCGCAGCTGAGTTCGACGCTGCAGGATTACTTTGCTGGCCGTGATCCTGAGCACAATTTTTCCGCCAGCGCGCTGATGGAACAATAGCCGCTGACGGCTGGCCGATTGGGGGAATCGCCAGGTAGAACGTGTGTCAGTTTGACACCTGACAAGTGCTTCTGACCAGCCGAATTAACGGTTCGGATAAGAAGTGCTGTTCATTGACATGGTGAACTTGTTCTGGGTTAATATGATCCGGCTCACACCGAGCCACGAGCGACCGTAGACGATGCAAAGGCCACACATAGACTTCGCCGAGACCAAACCGAGGGGGGGACCGCGTTGAGGGAACAACTCGCGGTCCCCGCCCGCGCCGTCGGCGGATTTTTCGAGATGATGATGGATACCGGCCGGGCGGCTTTCCGCCGGCCGTTTCAATTCGGTGAGTTTCTCGATCAGACGTGGATGATCGCGCGCGTGTCGCTGGTGCCCACGCTGTTGGTGTCCATCCCGTTCACCGTCCTGGTGGCCTTCACCCTCAACATCCTGCTGCGCGAGATCGGCGCCGCCGACCTGTCCGGCGCCGGGACGGCCTTCGGCACGATCACCCAGCTGGGCCCGGTGGTGACCGTGCTCGTCGTGGCCGGTGCCGGCGCCACCGCGATCTGTGCCGACCTCGGGGCCCGCACCATCCGCGAGGAGATCGACGCGATGCGGGTGCTGGGCATCGACCCGATCCAGCGGCTGGTCGTGCCACGCGTGTTGGCCTCCACGGTGGTGGCCCTGCTGCTCAACGGGCTGGTGTGCGCCATCGGTCTCTCCGGCGGCTACGTGTTCTCCGTCTTCCTGCAGGGCGTCAACCCCGGGGCCTTCATCAACGGATTGACCGTGCTGACCGGGCTGCGCGAGCTGGTGCTGGCCGAAGTCAAGGCGCTGCTGTTCGGCGTGATGGCCGGCATGGTGGGCTGCTACCGCGGCCTGACCGTCAAGGGTGGCCCCAAGGGCGTCGGCAACGCGGTCAACGAAACGGTGGTCTACGCCTTCATCTGTCTGTTCGTGATCAACGTGGTGATGACCGCCATCGGCGTGCGGATCTCGGCGAAGTGACGGAACGGGTGAGCACGCGATGAGTTACGACGCCACGCTGCGGTTCCGCCGCATCTTCACCCGCCTGCAAGAGCCGGTCGACGACTTCGGCGAGCAGGCGTTGTTCTACGGGCAGACCATGCGGTATGTCCCCAACGCGCTGACCCGCTACCGCAAGGAGACCGTCCGGCTGATCGCCGAGATGACGATGGGCGCCGGGGCCCTGGTCATGATTGGCGGCACGGTCGGTGTGGCGGCCTTCTTGACGCTGGCCTCCGGCGGTGTCATTGCCGTGCAGGGCTATTCGTCGCTGGGCAACATCGGCATCGAGGCGTTGACGGGATTCCTCTCGGCATTCCTGAACGTCCGGGTCGTCGCGCCCGTGATCGCCGGCATCGCGCTGGCCGCCACCATCGGTGCCGGTGCCACAGCGCAACTGGGCGCCATGCGGGTTTCCGAGGAGATCGACGCCGTCGAATGCATGGCGGTGCACTCGGTGTCCTACCTGGTATCAACCCGCCTGATCGCCGGGCTCATCGCGATCATCCCGCTGTACTCGCTGTCGGTGCTGGCCGCGTTCTTCGCGGCCCGCTTCACCACGGTCTACATCAACGGGCAGTCAAAGGGCCTCTACGACCACTACTTCAATACGTTCCTGATCCCGTCGGACCTGCTGTGGTCTTTCCTGCAGGCCATCGTGATGTCCATCGCGGTCATGCTGGTCCATACCTATTACGGCTACAACGCCCACGGCGGTCCGGTCGGCGTGGGCATCGCTGTCGGCCAAGCCGTGCGGACGTCGCTGATCGTCGTGGTCGTCATCACATTGTTCATCTCGCTCGCTGTGTACGGAGCGTCCGGTAACTTCAACCTCTCCGGATAAGAGGACCGCTTAAAAGGACATGGCGAACACAGACGCGCGACGCACAACCGTCCGGCTGGCAGCAGCAGTGCTGGCCGGCCTGATGGTGGCTTTCGCCGTGCTGACCTACCTTTCCTATACAGCGGCATTCGCGTCCATCGACACCGTCACGGTGTCGGCGCCCCGGGCCGGGCTCGTGATGGAGAAGGGCGCCAAGGTCAAGTACCGGGGCATCCAGATCGGCAAGGTCGAAACCATCGACTATTCCGGGGACCAGGCGCGGCTCACGCTGGGAATCAACAGCGACGACCTGCATTTCATTCCGTCCAACGCGGCGGTGCACATCGCGGGTAACACCATCTTCGGCGCCAAGGCGGTGGAATTCATTCCGCCACAGTCGCCTTCGCCCACGTCGTTGCGCCCGGATGCGCACGTCGCGGCCTCTTCGGTGCAGTTGGAAGTCAACACGCTGTTCCAGTCGCTGATGGACCTGCTACACAAGATCGACCCCGTCGAACTCAACGGGACGCTCAGCGCGTTCGCGGAAGGCCTGCGCGGTCACGGCGACGACCTGGGCGGCATCCTGTCGGGCTTGAATACCCTCACGCGCCAGGCCAACCCGAAGCTGCCCGCCCTGCAGGAGGACTTCCGCAAGGCCGCGGTCGTGGCCAACACCTACGCCGACGCGGCGCCGGACCTGACGACCGTGGTCGACAACCTGCCGACGATCAACAAGACGGTCGTCGACCAGCAGAAGAACCTCAACGACACGCTGTTGGCCACCATCGGCCTGTCGAACAACGCGTATGACACCCTGGCCCCGGCCGAACAGGACTTCATCGACGCGATCAACCGGCTGCGGGCGCCGCTCAAGGTGGCCGCCGAGTACTCGCCGGAATTCGGCTGCCTTTTCGCCGGAATCGACCGAGGCCTCAAGGAGTTCGGACCGATCCTTGGTGTGAAGAAAGCCGGCCTGTTCACGTCGTCGAGCTTCGTGCTGGGTGCGCCGTCTTATACGTATCCGGAATCGCTGCCGGTCGTGAACGCCTCCGGCGGTCCGAACTGCCGCGGCTTGCCCGACATCCCGAACAAGCAACACGGCGGGTCGTGGTACCGGGCGCCGTTCCTGGTGACCGACAACGCCAACATCCCGTACGAGCCGTTCACCGAACTGCAGTTCGACGCGCCCTCGACGTTGCAGTTCCTGTTCCACGGCGCCTTCGCGGAACGGGACGACTTCTGATGCCGGAAAGTTCGGGCATGCCGTCGCACCGCGAGATGATGATCAAGGTCAGCATCTTCGCGGTGGCCATGCTGTTGGTGTCGGCAGGTCTGGTGGTGGTGTTCGGCGACTTCCGATTCGGTCCCGAAAGCACTTATCACGCAACGTTTACCGACGTATCGCGGCTGAAGTCGGGCCAGAAGGTCCGCATCGCCGGCGTACCGGTCGGGGCGGTGTCGGACATCAAGCTCAACCCCGACAACACCATCGACGTCAAGTTCGGCGTCGACAAGCGCTACACGCTCTACTCGTCGACCCGCGCGGTGATTCGCTACGAAAACCTGGTCGGCGACCGGTTTTTGGAGATCACGTCGGGCCCCGGTGAGCTGCGCAAACTTCCGGCCGGCGCGACGATCAACAGCCAGCACACCCAGCCCGCACTGGACCTCGACGCGCTGCTCGGCGGTCTGCGGCCGGTGCTCAAAGGACTTGACGCGGACAAGGTCAACACGATCAGCAGCGCTGTCATCCAGCTGCTGCAGGGCCAGGGCGGGGCGTTGTCTAACGTGCTCGCCGACACCAGCGCGTTCTCCTCGGCGCTGGGCCAGCGCGACCAGCTCATCGGCGACGTGATCAACAACCTCAACACGGTGCTGACGACCGTCGATCAACGCAGCGCGCAGTTCTCGGC
>NZ_LZLU01000048.1:0-17623 GCF_001673415.1 Mycobacterium sp. 1165196.3
GGTGGTCTGTCGACTCCAGGTGAATGACCTCAGCGCCCAGCGCGGCGAGAATGTGGGTGGAGGAGGGACCCGCCCACCACGCTGTCGCGTCGAGAATTCGTATGCCCTCCAGAGGAAGTCGCGGTGCACCTTCGGCTCCGGTCGTAATCCTGTTGTGGGCGGGTCCCTCCTCCACCCACATTCTCGCCGCGCTGGGCGCTGAGGTCATTCACCTGGAGTCGACAGACCACCCTGACGGCGCACGGATGGCGGCCGCGGCGTTCGCCGCCCAACCTCAGTGGTGGGAGCGGTCGGGGATGTACTTGGCGACCAACGCCAACAAGCGAGGGCTGACCCTCGACCTGTCTTCCCCCGAAGGCCGGGGGCTGCTTTTCGGCCTTGTCCAATCCTCGGACATTCTGGTCGAGAACTTCTCGCCCCGCGTCTTCGACAATTTCGCCATCACGTGGGAGGCCGTCAGTGAGCACAACCCCCGGATCGTGATGGTCCGCATGCCTGCCTTCGGGCTCGACGGACCGTGGCGCAACAACGTGGGTTTCGCGCAAACCATGGAGCAGATGACCGGAATGGCGTGGGTGACCGGTCACGAGTACGACCAGCCGCGAATCCCCCGAGGCCCGTGTGACCCACTGGCGGGAATGCACTCCGCATTCGCCATGCTGGCAGGACTCCGGCGACGCGACGAAACCGGCCAAGGGTCGCTAATCGAAGTATCGATGGTTGAATCCGCGCTCAACGCCGCCGCCGAGCAGGTTGTCGAATTCACCGCCTACGGGAACCTGATATCGCGATTGGGAAACCGCAGCCGTGACGCCGCCCCACAAGGGCTCTATCCATGCGCGGGAACCGAACGATGGCTGGCGATCTCGGTCGCCACGGACGAGCAGTGGCGCCTACTCAAGTCGGCTCTGCGCGAACCGGACTGGGCAAACGACCCCGCGTTGGACACTCATGACGGGCGCGTGCGGGCACATGATCTGATCGATAAGCACCTCGAGCAATGGGCTGCCCAATACGATTCCACGGCCGCCGCACAGTTACTCGTTGAATGTGGTGTTCCGGCTGCGGATTTGGCAGACGCCAGGGTCGGTTCGATGCACCCTCAGCTGGCGGCACGGGGCTTCTTCGAAAGCCTCGACCATCCCGTCGTGGGACGGCATCACGTGCCGGCGATTCCCTTCAGGTACCGCAGCGTTGAGACGTGGTATCGGTCGGCAGCGCCGACCTTAGGGCAGCACAACGCGAGCATCCTCGGCGACCTACTGGGCCTCGACGCCGCATCGATTGCAGCGCTCACAGAAAAAGGAGTCATCGGGACCAGGCCAGGCGGATTGGATTAGACAACGTGAAACTTCATGTCGACAGGGAAACGTGCCAAGGCCACAGCCGTTGTTATGCGGCGTATCCCGAATTGTTCGACATCGACGACGAAGGGACCGCCTTCGTGATTGTGGAAGATATCCCGTCCGGGTGGGAAGACCGGGCGCACAACGCAATCGCGAACTGCCCGGAGCGTGCCATACATATCCTCGAGGAGTCGCCATGAAGACCAAGGGAGCAGTTCTGTGGGGGCTGAACGAGAGGTGGTCGGTGGAAGAGATCGAACTCGATCCGCCACAGGAAGGCGAGCTACTCGTCGAGTTTGAAGCCACCGGTCTATGCCACTCCGACCACCACATCCGCACCGGCGACATGTTCGGGGTGAGTTTCCCCTTGATAGGTGGGCACGAAGGGGCGGGCGTCGTTCACGAGGTTGGTCCGGGAGTCCGCGATCTGGCGGTGGGAGACCACGTGGTCACGTCGTTCCTGCCGGCGTGCGGCCGCTGCCGCTGGTGCGCCACGGGCCGTCAGAACCTCTGTGATTACGGGGCGATCATCCTGGCGGGGGTCCAGGCCGACGGCACCTTCCGGCGCCGAGCCAGAGGACGGGGCATCGGAGCGCTCTCGGGCGTCGGCAGTTTCGCGCAGTGGGGTGTGTTGTCGGAGGCTTCCGTCGTCAAGATCGACGATGATGTGCCGCTGTCGCGCGCATGTCTTCTCGGTTGCGGCATCACCACCGGCTGGGGTTCGGCCGTGAATACCGCCAACGTCAGTCCCGGCGACGTGGTTCTCGTGGTCGGCTGCGGGGGGATCGGCAGCGGTGCCATTCAGGGCGCGCGGCTGGCCGGAGCGGAGCAGATCGTCGTGGTGGATATCGAACCGAGCAAGCGCGACAAAGCGTTTCAGTTCGGGGCCACGCACTTTGCCACCTCGATGCAGGAAGCAACCCAGTTAGTTGGTGAGCTCACGCGCGGGATCATGGCCGACTCGGCCATCCTCACGCCAGGTGTGCTCGAAGGCGCGATGATCAACGACGCGCTCAACGCGGTGCGGAAGGGCGGTGCCGTGGTGGCGACCGCCCTGGCATCGATGTCCGACGTGACGCCGACGCTGCCGCTGACGTTGTTCACGCTGTTCCAGAAGCGCCTGCTGGGCAGCCTGTACGGCGAAGCCAACCCGCGGGCCGACATCCCTCGACTGCTCAGCCTCTATCGAAGCGGCAAGCTATTGCTCGACGAAGCCGTCACCACCGAGTACAAGCTCGACGACATCAACGAGGCTTACGACGACATGCTCGCCGGCCGCAACATCCGCGGGGTCATCATCCACGAGCACTGATGTGTCGAGAGGCAAATCCGCATCGTCTTCCAGTCCGCGCAGTTGATTCACCTACTCGCAGCGAAAGGATTCATTTCATGTCTTCGCCAGCCGATGTCGTCCGCCACTTTTGCGCTTTGATGGAGACGCGAGACGCCGAAGCGTTACGTCCCCTCCTCGCCGAAGGGGCCGTCTATCAGAACGTGGGAATGCCTGCCTTCACCGGACCGGACGCCATCGTGGAGAACCTGGCGGCCCAGTTCGCTATGTTCCCGGACGCCTACGCCTTCGAGATCGTGAACCTCGCCAGCGAGGGTTCCGTGGTGCTCACCGAACGGCTGGATTACATCCAGACTCCCGATGGACGCAAGCCGGCCATCCCGGTGATGGGGACCTTCGTCGTCGATGGCGACGGGAAAATCACACGCTGGACCGACTACTTCGACCTGAATCTGACGATCAAGCTGCTTCAAGGCCAGGACATCAGCGCCCTGGTGCCCGCGACCGCGTGAGTTGGCGCATCGATGATTCGAACTTAACTGAGGATGAGGAGCCATGCGGGTACCAAGGGCCGTCGCCAAATTCAATCGTCGAGTCACCAATCCAGCGGCTCGGTCGATCGCGCCGTGGCTGCCAGGCCTATGCACACTCGAACATGTCGGACGCAAATCAGGCAGGCGTTATCGAACGCCGCTGTTGGTATTTCCCACACCCGACGGCTTCGTCGTCCTCATCGGGTACGGGCTGCATTCGGACTGGGTGAAGAATGTTCTGGCCGGCGGACAGGCGGTATTGCGCAGGCGCGGCAGTAGTATCGCCCTGGTCAATCCTCGTCTGGTGAGTAAGGCGGAGGGCGCAGCAATCGTTTCGTGGCCATCAGGGATGTTCTACCGCCTGTTTCCGTACAACCAAGCGGCGATGGTGTTGACCAAGGCCGATTCCACGCACTGACTTCGGGATCACAACTACCCAGTCCAGACACCGGCCGGTGCGGTGCCCCAATACCGACGCGAACGCCGCAGCTCCAAAAGGCTCGCGGGGAGCGTTGAGGATCAACCGAAACAACTGTCAAGCATCAGCCGAAACACTGTCAGGCATCACCCGAAGGCAAAATGTCGCATCACCCGACGTCATACAGGTGGTAAGTGGGGCGGGCGGGGCTCGAACCCGCGACCAACGGATTATGAGTCCGCGGCTCTAACCAACTGAGCTACCGCCCCGACGGGATAGTTCCGTAGGAAACCGTAGCTGAAGACCGAAGCCGGCGTTCGTCGGGCAGCTGGCGCTGAGCCGACGCGCTCGGTGGGCGCCCCGTTGCGGGAACGCCCACCGGCACGGCACCTTTATGTCCCCGCGATCAAGCGGGCCCAGGCGCTTGCTGCCCGGCTTGAGCCTTGATCTTGGGAATCAACTCAGGCGCGTAGACGAAGATCGCCGACTCCACCTCCCATTCGGCCTGGGCCTGACTCATCGGCGTCGTACGGGTGATCATGTTGATGAGCTCCTGCCCCTCGCCGTACGGATTGGGGTTGGCGCGAACCTGATCGGCGAACCAACGGCCCTCGGCGGCCTCATGGCAATCGCTGTAGTCGGCGTTGTGCACCATTTTGTTCTGCGCCAGCAGTTTGACGTACTGGTCGTCGGCGGGAGTCAAATTGCAGGCCGCCGCAGCCCGCGGCGCTGACACCACAGCACCACCGAACATCGCGGCTCCCAGCGCAATGCCGGCAGCCCCCGCCGCCAGCACCTGCACGCGCGATCGTGTCGTTGCCACTTCTGTCGAACCCCCTTATCACGGAATTTTCTAGCTTTTCTTTCGCGGCAACGATTGGGTACCACCGGTAAACAGCGCGACAAACGACGATCTCTGCAAACAGCTCGTGAACAGCGCCTAGCTAAAATTACTGTGCGAGAAACTATTCAGGTCCAAACAAGTAACGCGGCGAACCCAAGGCGAGCAGCCTCTTGCAGGTGCTGCCGGGGCTTACCGTCAACGGCGCCGTCGAGTTAGCCGACTAAACCGAAAGCGGCCGGAGGGCTAAGCCCTCACGACCGCTTGGGGTTGAAACTCATAAGGGATTGCGCAGCAATAGCTCTCGCTAAGCGGTCGGCCAGTTCGCCTTCGCGGCTTGGTCTTTGATCTTCGGGATCAGGTCCGGCGCGTAGACGTAGATGGCCGACTCGACCTCCCACTCGGCCTGGGCCTGAGTCAACGGCGTGGTACTGGTGATCATGTTGACCAACTCTTGGCCCTCACCGAACGGATTGGGGTTGGACCGAACCTGGTCGGCGAACCAACGGCCCTCGGCGGCCTCGTGGCAATCGCTGTAATCGGCGTTGTGCACCATCTTGTTCTGCGCGAGCAGGTTGATGTACTGGTCGTCGGCCGGAGTCAGATTGCAGGTAGCCGACGCTTGCGGAGCTGACAGGACGGCGCTACCGAGCATCGAAGCGCCCAGCGCTACGCCGGCAGCCCAGACCGATGACACTCGAACTCGCGAGCGCGTACCGGTGGTTGTCATTTCCGAACCTCCCTCTGCGCGGGAACGCAGTCGTTCCGACGCGACCAAGCTAGAAATCCTGCAAAACAACTGACACGGAAAGCCACCCGGACCGCGGGCCACTGACGCACGATCCATGGCCATCCGGCTCGGGCCACGCTGCCATCTCGTCACCGTCACATATTTGTTCACATAAGTCTCAGTGACCGCGCTTAAGTTAGCGAATGAGCCCCGCACACAGCGGAAACGTACGCTTGCGCGTCCGTGTACGAATGGTTAACATTTCGTGCTCTTGGCGCCGGGCAGGCGGACCACCGACCGCTCGACCACGTCGTCCCTCACACGCCAGCGGACGACGTCGCCGGGCCGACAGCTAAGGCCCTAGCGGCTCGGCTGGCGCCGACAGATATCAGCTAAATACCGTCTGGCCGTCCGCGTCGAGCAGGTACCGCTCGGTCCCGTTTTCGACACGGGGAGCGTCTGCGCCCAATGACACGGCCACCTTGTTGCTGGCATTGCGCATGATGTCAAAGGTGAGCTCGACGGCCTCCACCTCGGAGAACCGTGAGCGCACCTCGACGACATCGTCGGCGACGAGGTGCGCAGGGGTCCAAATTAACCCATCGGCGTACCGCAGCGCTGCTTTAGCGCGGTCGTCGAGCAAACTCGACGATTCGTAGTGCTCGATCTCCTCATACAAGGTCTCCGAACCGCCGGCATCGAGCGCGCCGCCCTCGCGAAGCGAATTGCATAACCGGCAATTGTGCTGGGCCGCCCCGCGCAACCGGACCAATTCGGAGGTGACCGGGTCGAGCGCACGCATTCGCGCCACCGCGATTAAAAAGTCATTGAACACGAGATCCGCCGGATCGGTCGTATGATCCCAGCTGATCGGGCCGTCCACCCAGCCCAGATATGGCGCACCGACCCCGAGCGCCTCCAGCCCGGCGCGCACCCTGGGGATGAAGTCGGCGATATACATCTGCACGACGACACCAAAGGTGGCCTCCCCGAGGTGCTTGCACAACCGTGATCGCTGCTCGGCGGTGATCGACGAGACGTCGGCGCTGAATTGTTCGGCGAATTCGGCGACGGCGGCCTCCGCCTCCGATTCCGGCTCGCCCACTTCGACGCTGGCGGGCAACGGTGGCAGCGACATTGTCTGCGCGCACACCCGGCGGGCTAACGCCGCGAGGCGACCAGGAGCCGGGGACCCGGGAAACAACGCCACCAGCCGGGTGAGCTGGTCTTCTCGAACCGAAACCGGGGCCGCCATTCGTCACACGCTAGAACGCGTGCCGCCCGGCGGCAATGGATTACCGGGCCTGGCTCACCGAGGACATGTGGAAGTCCGGTATCCGCAGCGACGGCATGGCGGCGCGGGTGGCCCAGTCGCCCCATTCACGCGGCAGCGTCTTTTCGCTGACGCCGGCCTCGGTGGCCCGTCGCAGTAGGTCCAACGGACTCTCGTTGAACCGGAAGTTGTTGACCGCAGCGGTGACCTGGCCGTCCTCGATGAGATAGACACCGTCGCGGGTCAGGCCGGTGAACAACAAGGTGGTGGGGTCGACGACGCGGATGTACCACAGCGTCGTCAGCAGCAGGCCCCGTTCGGTGGCCGCGATCATGTCGTCCTGACTGGCGGTCCCGCCGGTCATCACCAGGTTGTCGGCGGCCACCGCGACGTCGACGTCGTATTTGGCGGCCGTGGCCCGCGGATAGGCCAGCGCGTTGATCACCCCCTCGCGGATCCAGTCCACCTGGGTGATCTCCATGCCGTTGTCGAACGCCGACACCGTCTCCGAGGAACTGCTCACCGCGACGAACGGCGTGCAGGCCAGGCCGGGCGCCATCGGATCGGAGAACAGCGTCAGCGGCAGGTCGGTGAGCCGCTCCCCCACCCGGGTTCCGCCGCCGGGCGCCGAAAACGCGGTCCGGCCCTCCTGGGCGCCGCGACCGGCCATCGACCACGCCATGTAGATCATCATGTCGGCCACCGTGGACGGCGGCATGATCGTCTCGTAGCGCCCGGCCGGCAGTTCGACGCTGCGCTGCGCCCAGCCCAGCCGGGTTGACAGCTGTTCGAGCAGCGAATCGGTTGGCACATCGACGAAGTCGGGTGTGCCGACGCCCGCCCAGGCGCTGGCGTCGCCGCGTTTGGCGTTGATCTCCACCGCACCGGTGGGTTGGGTGAACCGCCGGCGCAAGCCGGTCGATGATGCCAGGAACGTCGTCGAAACACTGTGGTGGGCAAAGCCGTACAGCCGATCCTCGCCGCGGAAGCCACGGCTCAGCGAGTCGGCGACGTCGGAGAAAATCAGGGGGCCGGTGCCGGGCACCGGCGCGTCCCAATCGACGGGCACCCCGCTGTCGGCGAGCAGCGGCGCCGCATCGCCGGCCTCCGGGGCCGCCCCGGCCGCCTCCTGCGACGCCGCCACCAGCCCGGGCAGCACCCGCGGATCGGCCTCGGCGGACACCACCGTGCCGATGCGCGCGATCGACCCGCGACGCACCACGGAAATCACGGTCACGCTGCGGCTCACCGAAACTCCGTTGGTGGTCATCGAATTGCCCGCCCAGCGCAGGGTCGCCTCGACCTTGTCGGTGACCAGCACCATGGTCTCGTCGGCGCGGCCGAGCTTGGCCGCCTCGTCCAGCACGATGTTGACGACGTGCTGCGGGGTGATCATCGGCCGCCCTCGGTCCGGGTGTTGAGCACGTTGACCCCACGGAACAACGCCGACGGGCAGCCGTGGCTGACCGCCGCGATCTGCCCAGGCTGGGCCTTGCCGCAGTTGAACGCCCCGCCCAGCCGCCACGTCGACGCGCCGCCCACGGCTTCCATCGAATTCCAGAAGTCGGTCGTGGTGGCCTGGTAGGCGACGTCGCGTAGCTGGCCGTCGAGGCGGCCGTCACGAATCCGGAAGAACCGCTGGCCGGTGAACTGGAAGTTGTACCGCTGCATGTCGATTGACCACGATTTGTCGCCGACGATGTAGATGCCGTCCTCGACCCGGCCGATCAAGTCGTCGGTGCTGATGTCCTCTGGCGCCGGCTGCAAGGAGACGTTGGCCATGCGCTGGATCGGTACGTGATGCGGCGAATCGGCATACGAGCACCCGTTGGACCGCGGCTGGCCCAGTCGCCGCGCGAAGACCCGGTCGAGCTGGTAGCCGGTGAAGATGCCGTCGCGCACCAGGTCCCAGCTCTGCGCGGCCACCCCTTCGTCGTCGTAACCGATGGTGGCCAAGCCGAATTCGAGGGTGCGGTCGGCTGTCACGTTCATCACCGGCGAGCCGTACCGCATGGTGCCCAGCTTGTCCGGCGTGGCGAACGACGTCCCGGCGTAGGCGGCCTCGTAGCCGATAGCGCGGTCGTATTCGGTTGCGTGCCCGATGGATTCGTGAATCGTCAGCCACAGGTTGCTCGGATCGATCACCAGGCCCTTGGGCCCGGGAACAACGCTGGGCGCCTTGATCTTTTCGGCCAGCAACGACGGCAGCTGCGCCAGCTCGTCGGTCCAATTCCACACCTCGTCGCCCGCGAGGACCTCCCAGCCCCGCCCCATCGGCGGGGCCAGCGTGCGCATGGAATCGAAGCTGCCGGCTGCGGGGTCGACGGTCACCGCCTCCAGTGAGGGCAGCACCCGCACCCGCTGCTGGGTAATCGAGGAGCCGAAGGTGTCGGCGTAGAAGGTCTGCTCCTTGACGGCCGTCAGCAGCGCCGACACGTGATTGATGCCGTCGGCGCTCAGCAGCCGCCCGGAGTAGTCCTCCAGCACGGCGATCTTGTCGGTGGTCGAGATGTCGAACGGGTCGATCCGGTAGTTCGACACCCAGGCCGCGTCCGCGTAGACCGGTTCGGGCGCCAGCTCGACGCGCTCGCTGCTCAGCGTCGCCAGCGTGGTGGCCACATGCACCGCGCGCCGGGCGGTCTCGGCGGCCACCGCCGGCACCAGCTCCGCGTGCGAGGCGAATCCCCAGGTGCCGTCGACGATCACCCGCACCGCCAGGCCGACCTCACGGTTGATCACCGCGGTCTCCAGCTCGCCGTCGCGCAGCTGGATGATCTCGGTGATGATGCGGTGAACCCGCAGGTCGGCGTGCGTGGCCCCGGCCGCTTTGGCCGCCGAGAGCGCGGCTTCGGCCAGATCGTGGCGCGGCAGGTCCAGGAAGTCGGCATCGATCCCCCGGTTCGGTGTCACGGCTCCACCGTAACGGCCGCTCACCCCAAACCGCGGCGGCGCCCGCTTTAATTAGCCCATGGCCCATGCGGTACGCGGGATTGTCCCTCGATCCACCGCCCTGGGCTACGCGTTGCTGGCGCCCAGTCTGTTCGGCGTGCTCGCCTTTCTGCTGCTGCCCATCCTGGTGGTGCTCTGGCTGAGCCTGTGCCGATGGGATCTGCTGGGCCCGCTGCACTTCGTCGGCCTGTCCAATTGGCGGTCGGTGCTGACCGACGCGGGCTTCGGCAACTCCCTGATCGTCACGATCGTCTTCGTGGCCATCGTGGTGCCGGCGCAGACCGCGCTGGGACTGCTGGCCGCCACCATGCTGGCCCGCCAGCTTCCCGGCACCGGGCTGTTTCGCACCCTGTATGTGCTGCCGTGGATTTGCGCTCCGCTGGCGATCGCGGTGCTGTGGCGGTGGATTTTGGCCCCCACCGACGGCGCCGTGAGCACGGTGCTGGGCCACAGCATCGAATGGTTGTCGGATCCCAGCTTCGCGCTGCCGCTGGTGTCGGCCGTGGTGGTGTGGACCAACGTCGGCTATGTCTCGTTGTCGTTCCTGGCAGGACTGCTGGCCATTCCCGACGAGATCCACGCCGCCGCCCGCACCGACGGCGCCACGGCGTGGCAGCGGTTCTGGCGCATCACCATGCCCATGCTGCGCCCCACGACCTTCTTTGTGCTGGTGACCGGGATTGTCAGTGCCGCACAGGTTTTCGACATGGTGTACGCACTGACCGGCGGCGGACCGGCCGGCAGCACCGACCTGGTGGCCCATCGCATCTACGCCGAGGCGTTCGGCTCGGCGGCCATCGGCCGGGCGTCGGTGATGGCCGTGGTGCTGTTCGTGGTCCTGATCGGCGTCACCCTGGTCCAGCATCTGTATTTTCGGCGACGGATCAGCTATGACCTCACCTAGTCGACCCACGAATGTGGTGATCTACGCCGGGCTTTCGCTGGGTGCGTTGATCACGCTGGCGCCGTTCGCCCTTGGACTAATGACGTCGTTCACCTCCGCGCATCAATTCGTCACGGGCACGCCGTTGCAGCTGCCGCGACCACCCACGCTGGCCAATTTCGCCGACCTGGCCGGGGCCGGGTTCGGCCGGGCGGCCGCGGTGACCGCGTTGATGACGGCGGTAATCCTGGTGGGCCAGTTGACCTTCTCCGTGCTCGCGGCATACGCCTTCGCACGGTTGCAGTTCCCCGGGCGTGACACGCTGTTCTGGGTGTACATCGCGACGTTGATGGTGCCCGCGACGGTCACGGTGGTGCCGATGTATCTCATGATGGCCCAGCTCGGCCTGCGCAACACGTTCTGGGCGTTGGTGTTGCCTTTTATGTTCGGCTCGCCGTACGCGATCTTCTTGCTGCGCGAGCACTTTCGGATCATCCCGAACGACTTGATCAACGCGGCCCGGCTGGACGGGGCCAACACGTTGGACGTGATCGTGCATGTAGTGATCCCGTCGAGTCGCCCGGTCCTGGCGGCGCTGGCGTTGATCACGGTGGTCTCGCAGTGGAATAACTTCATGTGGCCGTTGGTGATCACCAGCGGGCACAAGTGGCGGGTGCTCACCGTCGCGACGGCCGATCTGCAATCGCGGTTCAATTCCCAGTGGACGCTGGTGATGGCGGCGACCACGCTCGCGATCGCCCCGCTCATCGCCCTGTTCGTCGTGTTCCAGCGTCACATCGTCGCCTCGATCGTCGTCTCGGGACTGAAGTGACCCGGCCCCGCTTTTCCACCATGGCCGCGGCCGCGGTCGCGCTCGTCGCGGTGCTGCTGGCCGCGGCGGCGGTGTTGCTGGATTACGCCGGCCAACCCCACGGCGGCAAGACGGTCGTCACGGTGCGGATCTGGGGCGACCAGATCGGCGCGGCCTACCGAGAATCGTTCCAGGCCTTCACCCGCACCCACCCCGACATCGACGTGCACCTCAACCTGGTGGCCTATTCCACCTACTTCAACACCCTGCGCACCGACGTGGCCGGCGGCAGCGCCGACGACATCTTCTGGCTGTCCAACGCCTACCTGGCGGCGTACGCCGACAGCGGCCGCCTGCTGAACATCGGCGAAGCGCTCGGGCCGCAGGCCGCCTCGGATTGGGAGCGTCCGGTCGTCGAGCAGTTCACCCGCAACGGCACGTTGTGGGGAGTGCCGCAGCTGACCGATGCGGGAATCGCGTTGTATTACAACGCCGACCTGCTGGCCGCGGCCGGCGTCGATCCCGCCGCCCTGAACGCCCTGCGGTGGGGTCCCGACGGGAACGACACTTTGCGCCCCCTGCTGGGCAGGCTCACCGTCGACGCCGACGGAAACCGCGGCGACACACCACGATTCGATGCGGGACGGGTGCGGCAATGGGCATACAACGCGGCCAACGACCCGCAGGGCATCTACCTGAACTACATCGGCTCGGCCGGCGGCGTCTTCCAACGCGGCGACACGTTCGCGTTTGCCAACCCCGCCGCCGTGGCGGCCTTCCGTTATCTGGTCGACCTGATCAACCGCGACCACGTCGCGCCGCCCGCCGCCGACACCAACGACAACGGCGACTTCTCCCGCAACCAGTTCCTGGCCGGCAGGATGGCGCTGTTCCAGTCCGGCACCTACAACCTGGCGCCGGTGGCCCGCGATGCCCGGTTCCACTGGGGGGTGGCGATGATGCCCGCCGGCCCGGTGGGCCGGGTCAGCGTGACCAACGGCATTGCCGCGGCGGGCAATGCGGCAACGAAGCATCCCGACGCGGTGCGCCAGGTGCTGGCCTGGATGGGCAGCAGGCAGGGCAACGAATTTCTGGGCCGCTACGGTGCGGCCATCCCCGCGGTGTCCTCGGCGCAACCGGTCTACTTCCGGTACTGGGCCGCCAGGGGGGTGGACGTCACGCCGTTCTTCGCCGTGCTGAACGGTCCGCGCATCGCGGCCCCCGGCGGTGCGGGCTTTGCCGCCGGCAACGACGCGCTGCAGCCGTATTTCGACGAAATGTTCTTGGGCCGCGGCGATGTGGCGACGACGCTGCGGCGGGCTCAGGCGGCGGCGAACACCGCCGCCGCGCGCCAGTGAGGGCCTAGATCGCTTCCGAAGAAGCGGGGTCGTTGAGCGCGCTGTGGTGGCGGCCCCAGACGAAGTAGAAGACCAGCGCCAGTAACACCCAGCCGCTGAACGCGATCCAGGTGTACCAGTGCAAGCTGGCCAGGATGTACCCGCAGGCCGCCACCGAAAGGACCGGTGTGACGGGATAACCCGGGACCTTGAACCCCCTTGGCAGGTCGGGCTCGCGTACCCGCAGGACGATCACTCCGACGGACACCACGACGAACGCGGTGAGCGTGCCGATCGACACCATGTCGGCCAGCTTCTGCAGCGGAATGAACGCGGCCAGGGCGGAGGCCACGATGGCGACGATCACCGTGTTGTTCACCGGGGTCATGGTGCGCGCGTTCACCGTCGCGAACCGCGCGGGCAACAAGCCGTCACGGCCCATGGCGAACAGGATGCGGGTCAGCCCGTACATGGTGACCAGTGTGACGCTGAAGATCGAAATGACCGCTCCGGCAGCCAGAATCGTGCTGGCCCAGCCGCCGTGGGTGACGTTGTCAAGAATCGTCGCGAGCCCGGCTTCCTGCTGCCCGGCGAAGTTCTGCCAGGGCTGGGTGCCCAGCGCGGCCAGCGCCACGAAAACGTAGACGCCGGTGACGGTCAGCAATGCGCCGATGAGTGCGCGCGGCATGGTCTGCTGCGGGTTCTTCACCTCGTCGCCGGCGGTGGACACCGCGTCCAGGCCGATATAGGAGAAGAAGATGGTGCCGGCCGCCGAGCCGATGCCGGAAAAACCGAAGGGCGCGAAGTCACGCAGATGGCTCGCGTCGAACGCCGTGAACGCGACAACACCGAAGACGACGAGCACGCCGAGTTTGATCATCACCATGATCGCGTTGACCTTGGCCGACTCGCTGGCGCCGCGGACGAGTAACAACGCGCACAAGACAATCAGCACGACCGCCGGTACGTTCAGATAGCCGGGTTGCGCATCCCACGGCGCGGCCGAAAAGGTTTGCGGCAGTTGGAATCCCAGGACGTTGCTCAGCAGCTTGTTCAGGTAGCCGCTCCAGTTGACTGCGACCGCGGCGGTCGCCACGCCGTATTCCAGCAGCAGGCAGGCCGCCACGGCCACGGCCACGACCTCCCCCAGCGTGGTGTAGGCGTAGGAATACGACGATCCCGAAACAGGCACCGCCGAAGCCAATTCGGCGTAGCAGACCGCGGCGAGGCCGGCGGCGAGGCCGGCGAGCAGGAAGGAGACGATCACCCCCGGGCCGGCCTCGGGGACTGCCTGCGACATGACGAAGAAGATCCCGGTGCCGACCGTCGAGCCGACCCCGAACATGGTCAGCTGGAAGGTGCCGATGCCGCGCTTGAGGTGGTCCGCGGCCCCTGGTGCGACGTGTGCACCCGTCACGGGGCGGCGCCGGAGCATCTGCTGCTTGAGGCTGATCGTCGTGGCTGGCAAGTGCCCCTCCTGTGGCCGGATCAGCTGATTATGAAGCAGCCCGTCGCAACGGCGTCGAACCTTCGGTGTCTTTCATCAGCGCGCGGCGCCGATCGACCCGGCATTGCGAGCGCAGGCACATGTGTGGTCGACGTTGTCAACCAACAGTAGTTCGCTGCGTCTCGGTCTACTCTGACAATCAACCCGAGTGCATCATTAGGGTCTCGATCGCCACTCCGGCGCCACCGACCAGCACAGCTATCACTAGTGTCAACCAGTCCGCCAGTCTCGGTCGTGCCGGGCTGGCGGATAGCTGACCGATCCCGCCGCGGGCCGTAATCGCATCGCCCATCTCGTCAGCGCGGCGGAGAGTAACGACGATGGCAGCCGCCATCAGGTCGATCATGCCCCGACTCTGCTGCCGAACCCGCGCCTTGCGCCCCGGCGGTATGCGGTTGGGCCGCAGCATACGAGCGGCGTAGAGCACGTGAAATTCATCGAGCAACATCGGGAAGGCCCGAAGCGCAAGGGCTAACGCGACCGCCCACTCGTCGATCGGGATGCGCAGCAGTTTCAGCGGCCGGCCCAGCGTGGTCAGAGCAGGAGCGATTTCGGCAACGTTAGTCGTCCACGACACCATTGCTCCCAAGCCCAGCAGTACGACCGAAAGTGCGGTGATCCTCAGGAAGTTCAACGCTCCACCAAGGCCGACGTTCAATCCGCCCACCGGCACGTTGGGAGTCCCACCTGCCAGCGCCGCGGTCACGAAGCCCAGCGCGAGAAGGGCCCACAGCCATCGAGGAATCGACGGCACCGCGCCGCGGGGAATCCGCGCAATCCGCACGGCCGTCATCAGGAGCGCGGCCACCAACCCGATCGTCACCCATCCCGGATAAAACGTCAGCAGCACGGAGACACCAAAGACGACAAGCAGTTTAGTGCCGGCCCATAAGTCGTGGATGGTCGAACGTCCCGGGACCGGGACCAACATGACAACCGAGCGGGAACGGCGCCGGTTCGGGTTGGACGCCGCGGTGGAAGTTGTGGTCATGCTCGGTCCCCCACCGCGGCAGTCGGCGACACCGTTTCCAGTGCGCCCTTTTTCAGATGGATCGTTCGCGGGCAAACCTCACTCATTCCGACGAAATCGTGCGAAATGACCACCAGTGTCAGGCCTTTGCGGCGCTGGTCCGCGAGCACTCGCAGCAAGCCGCGCTGACTGGCGGCGTCCAGCCCCGCCAGGGGCTCATCGAGAATCAACACTCGGGGCGAACACGCCAGAAGGCCGGCCAGCACGACACGGCGCATTTGTCCACCGCTGAGTTGGTCGATGCGCCGCCCTCCTAGTGCGGGGTCCAGTCCCACTGCCTCCAGCGCCGCGGCCACCCGACCATGGTCTTGCGGTGAGAATCCGGCCACTGAGGCGAGTTCCAGATTCACGTGGCTGCGCATCAACTGGAGCCGCGCGGTCTGGAACGACAACGCCACCGCGCCGACGTGAGCATAGGTGGGTTCGCCGTCAATGAGGCATGCACCGGTGCTGGGCACGGTCAGTCCAGCCATGATCCACGCGAGTGTCGACTTACCAGATCCGTTGCCGCCGTGGACCAAAAGCCCGTCGCCCTGGTCCACCGCGAAGGTGATATCACGCAGCGCCGTCTTCGCCCAGGGAGTACCACGGTTGTATTCGTGCCCGACGCCGACTACCTCAATCACCGGACGATGCGCGCCCGGACTGACAGCCACGGTTGGCACTGGCGCCGGCGCGATCTCGACCATGCCCGTGTTGTCGGACGAACCGCTGAGGTCGATCGTGCGATCCGCAGATGCAGCTTCGTTGTCGAAGTGGGTGATGTGCACCAGGGCTGTTCGGTGCCGCTCAGGGAGAGCGGACAGCACGTCCAACAACAGTTCCCGGCCCGGCTGGTCGATCATGCTGGTGAACTCGTCGGCAATCAACAGCGACGGTTCTCGGGCTATCGCCGCGGCCAGCGCAAGGCGCTGCAGCTCCCCACCCGACAGGCTGCCGGTGTCGCGTTCCGCGAACCCCTCAAGACCGACTTCGCTCAGCAATGTATCCACATCAACCTTGGTGCCCGGCGGCAGCCCCCACACCACATCGTCGGCAACTCTGGTGCCCAACACCTGGGTCTGCGGGTGCTGGAGCACGAGCGACGTGCCGCCGACCATTCCCAGGCCCACTGCGCCGGGGCGGTGGACGGCACCGGATGTCGGCGACCGGCCCGCCAGAATCAGCGTCAAGGTGGTTTTCCCGGAGCCGTTGGCGCCGATAACCGCGACGTGTTCGCCGACGTTCAGGTCGAGGTTGATTTCACGCAACGCGTCTTGACTGGCGCCCGGGTAGCGAAACCGCACGTCGACCAGCCGCACGGGCACCGGTCCGACCC
Organism: Mycobacterium sp. 1165196.3; assembly: GCF_001673415.1. Taxonomy (NCBI): domain Bacteria; kingdom Bacillati; phylum Actinomycetota; class Actinomycetes; order Mycobacteriales; family Mycobacteriaceae; genus Mycobacterium; species Mycobacterium sp. 1165196.3. The sequence goes on from NZ_LZLU01000048.1 coordinate 16,268, forward strand.
GGTCATCCGAGCCTGCGGCGCCCTCCGGAGCATCCAATTTGTGCACATCGGGAATGCTGTGCAACCGCTCCAAAAGCCGGGAGAGCACCCACCAGCCGATCAACGATGAGATCATCACCCCGTAGATGACATAGCCGAGCATCAACCACACCCAGTACTGCAACCCGTAGGCAAAAACCCGCTGCACATCAGCGGCGACAGCCTGCAGATGTATTCGCACCAAGAAGGAAGCGGCGCCATCCACGTTGGCGGTCATAACCTGAAAGATCAAGTGCCGCAACCGACTTAGCACTGCCAGCATTGCGACGGTTACGCCGGCGATGGCCACTCCCGCGACAAATGACGAGACCACAACAGTCAGCGCGCCACGCCGCCGGCGTTTGACGAACCCGGTCAACCCGCCGATGTAGGCACAGTTGAGGACCGCCACGAGACTGCCCATGCCTGCGATGAGAAACGTGATCATCCCGCCGGCAACCGTGGCGGCGACGAGCACACGGAGGCGGTAGCGGTAGGCCAACAGCGCCATGGGGACCGTGCCCAGCAACGCCAGTCCCTGAGCGAAGGGAATGACGGTGGCGATGATCGCGATGACCGCGCATAGCGCCCCCATGACAGAGGCCTGCGCCAATTCGGACGGTCGCAGCGGGCCACCCCGATTCCGCAAAGGGGCGGGGGCGGGGGAAGTCACCTCATTGATTGTGCCAGCCCGCAGCACTAAATCCCGTTATTAGAGGGCGTCACCGGCTGAACCGAAACATAGCGCCTTTGGCCTCGCTTAGCAAAGCTATGCAACCATGGAGACATGGACAATGTCGTCGATACCGCAAAGCTCGAGGGAGCGCAGGGACTGGGAGCCGATCTGCTCGCCGTGGTCGCGCGGCTCAACCGGCTGGCCACCCAACGCATCCAAATGCCGCTGCCCGCAGCGCAGGCCAGGCTGCTGGCCACCATCGAAGCTCACGGCGAGGCCCGAATCGGTGACCTGGCCTCGGTCGATCATTGCTCGCAACCGACGATGACCACGCAGGTGCGCCGGCTCGAGGAGGCGGGCCTGGTCACCCGGATGGTCGACCCCGGAGATGCGCGTGCGGTCCGGATCCGGATCACGGCCGAGGGCAGGCGCACGCTCAACGCGGTCCGGGCCGACCGCGCCGCCGCGATCGAACCGCAATTGGCGCTGCTCGACTCCGCGGACCGTCAGGTGCTGATGCAAGCGGTCGAGGTGTTGCGCAGGCTGCTCGACAACGCGTCGCTGGCCACCTCCCTCGCGGGCCGGCGTAACACGCTGTGAACGACGCGACGCTGGATGGCGCTCGGTCGGGGGTAGACACTTAAGCGAGCGCGGCGACCGGC
>NZ_LZLU01000049.1:0-2425 GCF_001673415.1 Mycobacterium sp. 1165196.3
CGGACGGACGCTCGCCGTGGGGCTTGTTGACGGTGACGTCGGCCAGGTAACTCAGAATCTTGGTGCCGCGATCGGCGGAGCTGCGGGCGGTGAGCAGCTGCGGGCGCTCCTCGATGAAGGACGTGGTGATGCGACCGGACTGAAAGTCGGGATCGTCCAGAACCGCTTGCAGGAAGGGGATATTCGTCGAGACACCGCGGATGCGGAACTCGGCGACCGCACGGCGCGCCCGACGCACCGCCGTGGCGAAGTCGCGGCCCCGGCAGGTCAGCTTGATCAGCATCGAGTCGAAGTGCGCGCTGATGTCGGCACCGAGCGTGGTGCCGCCGTCCAGCCGGATTCCCGCGCCACCCGGGGTGCGATAGGCGGTGATCCGGCCGGTGTCCGGCCGGAACCCGTTCGCCGGATCCTCCGTGGTGATCCGGCACTGCAAGGCCGCACCGTGCGGAACGATCGAATTCTGGCTCAAGCCAATGTCTTCCAGGCTCTGCCCGCCGGCGATCCGCAGCTGCGCCGACACCAGGTCGACGTCGGTGATCTCCTCGGTGACCGTGTGCTCCACCTGGATGCGCGGGTTCATCTCGATGAACACATGATTGCCGCGTTCGTCGAGCAGGAACTCCACGGTGCCGGCGCACGTATAGCCGATGCTCTGCGCGAAAGCCACCGCGTCCGCGCAGATCCGTTGGCGCAGCGCCGGATCCAGGTTGGGTGCCGGTGCGATCTCGACAACCTTCTGGTGGCGGCGCTGCACACTGCAGTCCCGCTCGTAGAGGTGAATGACGTTGCCCTGGCTATCGGCCAGGATCTGCACCTCAATATGACGCGGATTGATCACCGCCTGCTCGAGAAACACCGACGCGTCCCCGAACGCGGATTCCGCCTCGCGGCTGGCGGCCTCGATCGCCTCGGGCAGCGACGCCGCGTCGGTGACCCGGCGCATCCCGCGCCCGCCGCCACCGGCGACGGCCTTGACGAACAGCGGGAACGTCATCGACTCGGCGGCGGCCACCAGCTCGTCCACCGATGTCGACGGTGGCGAGGAAGCGAGCACCGGAAGACCCGCCGCCCGCGCCGCCGCGATCGCCCGGGACTTGTTACCCGTGAGCTCGAGCACCTCCGCGCTCGGGCCGACGAAGGTGATGCCGGCCGCCGCGCATGCCGCCGCCAGATCGGGGTTCTCCGACAGGAAGCCATAGCCGGGGTATATCGCGTCCGCCCCGCACGCCTGTGCCGTCGCGACGATGTCGTCGACGGACAGGTAGGCGCGGACCGGGTGGCCCTCCTCGCCGATCTGATAGGACTCGTCGGCCTTGAGCCGGTGCACTGAATTGCGGTCCTCATACGGGTACACCGCGACCGTGCCGATTTCCAGCTCATAGGCCGCGCGGAACGCGCGGATCGCGATCTCTCCGCGATTGGCGACCAGTACCTTCGCAAACACGGTCTTTACGATAGAGCCCGTTGCGGTGGTCCGACATACTCGCTGAGCGGACGGATCAACGCGTTGGACGCGGTCTGCTCGATGACGTGTGCCGTCCAGCCGGTGATCCGGCTCATCACGAAGATCGGCGTGAACATGCCGATGTCGAAGCCCATCAGGTAATAGGCAGGTCCGGTCGGGAAATCCAGGTTGGGTTTGATGCCGTTGGCCTCGGCCATGCCCTTCTCCAGGACTTCGTAGATGTCGAGCCACTTCTGGCCGTCGCGCGCCGCGGCGACGCGCTTGAGTGCCTCCTTCATGGTCGGCACCCGCGAGTCACCGTTCTTGTATACCCGGTGACCGAATCCCATGATCTTGTCTTTGCCAGCCAGCTTGCCCCGCAGCCATTCCGCGGCCCGCTCGGGGGTGCCGATGTCGAGCATGTCGTGCATGACGGCCTCGTTGGCGCCGCCATGCAGCGGGCCCTTCAGTGCGCCGATGGCCGCCGTGACCGCGCTGTAGATGTCGGATTGGGTGGAGGTGACCACGCGGGCCGCGAAGGTCGATGCATTGAAGCTGTGCTCGGCATACAGGACCATCGACTGCTCGAAGGCGTCCACCACGACCTGCTCGGGAACGTCACCGAAGCACATGTGCAGGAAATTCTGCGCATAGTTCATGTGGCTGTGCGGGGCGATGGGGTCCAGGCCCCGCCGGCGGCGCATGTCGGCGGCGACGATCGTGGGCAGCAGCGCGAACATCCGCAACGCCTTGCCGTAGTTGGCCGACGGGCTGCTGTCGTCCTCGTCCGGATCCTCGGCACCCATCGAGCTGATGAAGGTGCGCACCACGTCCATCGGATGGCAGGTCTCGGGCAATTTGGTCAACAGCGACAGCTGGGATCGGTTCAGCCGCCGGGCCGCTCGTTCGCGCTGACTGAACAGTGCAAGCTGTTGCTCGTCGGGAAGTTCGCCGTGCCACAGCAGGTAGGCAACTTGCTCG
>NZ_LZLU01000050.1:0-20191 GCF_001673415.1 Mycobacterium sp. 1165196.3
AGCGGCACGGTGTTCGTCGACATCGGCCTGGTCGAAATCTAGCCCCCGCGAGGATCATTCATGACCGCACTCGTTCAATGCGAAACCAACGGCCACCGTCCGCCGACCCGGGCCGCCCTGGTGGTGGTCGGTAACGGCATGGCGGGAGCGCGGGCGCTCGAGGAGATCATCGCGCGCGGCGGCAGTGAGCGGTTTTCCATCACCGTGTTCGGCGACGAACCGTACGGTAACTACAACCGGATCTTGCTCTCCAACGTGCTGGCCGGCTCCGACGATGCGCGTGAAATCTACCTCAATCCGCTGGACTGGTACGGCGACAATGACATTGACCTGCGAGCGGGAGTGCGGGTGGTGCGCGTTGACCCCTTTGCGCACCTGGTGCACGCCGACGACGGCAGCACCGTGCGCTACGACAAGCTGATCCTGGCCACCGGCAGCAGATCGTTCTTCCCGCCGGTGGCCGGCATCTGGTCGGACGACAAGACTCTCGCCCCCGGCGTCTTCGGCTTTCGCACACTCGACGACTGCGCAGGCATGATCGGCTTCGCCGACGGGCGAAGCCGGGCGGCCGTGATCGGTGGTGGTCTCCTGGGTCTGGAGGCCGCCCGAGGCCTGCAGAACCGGGGACTGCAGGTGGGCGTCGTACAGGGCGGTCCGACGTTGATGAACGCCCAACTCGACGATCAAGGGAGCGGCATCCTGCGGCGGCTGGTCGAGGCGCTGGGAATCGAGGTGTACACGGGCAAGAGAACCACCAGGATGCTCACTCGAGACGGGTCACCGTCGGCGATCGAGTTCGACGACGGCAGCCGGCTGCCGTGCGACATGGTGGTGATGGCGGCAGGCATCCGGCCGAATGTCGGGTTGGCGGTGCGCGCCGGTTTGACCGTCGAACGCGCCATCGTCGTCGACGATCACATGCGCTCGGTTGATGACGGCGACATCTACGTGGTAGGCGAATGCGCGCAGCACCGCGGCCAGGTCTACGGCCTGGTGGCGCCGCTGTGGGAGCAGGCCACCGTGCTTGCCGATCATTTGACGGGCGTCAATCCCCGTGCGGCATACCATGGTTCGCGCACGGCAACCAAGCTCAAGGTTGCCGGTGTGGACGTGGCGGCAATGGGCATCAAGAGCCCCGAACGCGACGACGACGAATTCGTGCAGTACTCCGAGCCGCGGCGGGGTGTGTACAAGACCGTCGTGGTGCGCGACGATAAATTGGTCGGAGCGACGCTGGTCGGCGATGTCAGCAAGGTGGCGTTTCTGATGCAGGCCTTCGACCGCGGTCTCCCGCTACCGCCCGAGCGCGTCTCGCTGATGTTCGACATCGGCGGTGCTCCGGACCCAGCCACCGGGGCGGCCGAATTGTCCGACGACGCTCAAGTATGCAACTGCAACGGGGTCGACAAGTCCGCGATCGTGCGGTGCGTGAGAGACGGGCAGACGTCACTCGAGGGGGTGATGTCGGCGACCCGCGCCGGCAAAGGATGCGGGTCCTGCAAGGGCCTGGTCGCGCAGCTCGTCGAGTGGGCGGCGTCGGAAGCCGGGGCCGCGATTTCGCACGACGCCGCGGCCAATTGGTACGTGCCGGGGATCCCTTACGAGAAGCCGGAGCTGATGCGCAGGATCCGCGAGCTCGAACTGCACTCGGTGTCATCTGTTTTCGCCGCGCTGGCGCCGGAGGGCCGCGAGGACGCCGGATCCAAAATGGCGTTGTCCTCGCTGCTGCACATGATGTGGGGCGACGAATTCGTCGACGAGCGCGATGGCCGGTTCATCAACGACCGGGTGCACGGCAATGTTCAGCGGGACGGAACGTTCTCCGTGGTGCCCCAACTCAAGGGCGGGGTGACCAGCGCCGAGCAACTGCGCAAGATCGCGGACGTCGCCGACAAGTACCGCATCCCGATGATCAAGCTCACGGGCGGCCAGCGCATCGATCTGCTGGGCGTGCGCAAGGAAGACCTCCCGCTGGTGTGGGCGGACCTCGGCATGCCGTCCGGGTATGCATACGGCAAAAGCTTCCGCACCGTCAAAACCTGTGTGGGAAGCGACTTTTGCCGCTACGGCCTGGGTGATTCGACGGCGCTGGGCATTGCGATCGAGGAGCGCTTCCAAGGCATACCCAGCCCCGGCAAGATGAAGCTCGCGGTGACCGGGTGCCCCCGCAACTGCGCCGAAGCGCTGTGTAAGGACGTCGGCGTGGTCGCAATCGAAGGCGGGCAGTGGCAGATCTACGTCGGCGGCGCCGCCGGCGCACACGTGCGCAAGGGCGACCTGTTGACCACCGTCGGCACCCCGGCCGAGGTGATTGCGCTGACCGGGCGGTTCCTGCAGTACTACCGCGAAAACGCCAACTGGCTGGAGCGCAGCTACGACTTCGTCCCGCGGGTGGGCATCGACCGGATTCGCAACATCGTGGTCTTCGACAGCGACGGCATCGCCGCCGACCTGGATGCCCGCATGCAGAAGTCGGTCGACTCGTACCGAGATCCGTGGACCGATGGCCGAGAAGCCGCGAATGCCAGCCAATTTCGCTCGTCGTTGCCGCTGATCCCGCTGCCCCAGGTGCCGGTGCGATGAGTGATGTCAACCTGGGACCGGTGGATCAGATCCCGGTCGGAGAGGGCCGAACCTTTGTCGTCGACGGCCGGCAGATCGCGGTGTTCCGGTGCCGGGACGGCTCGCTGCGTGCGCTTGACGCCGTGTGTCCGCATCGCGGCGGTCCGCTGGCAGACGGGCTCATGGACGCCGACGTCGTCATCTGCCCGCTGCACGGCTTCACCTACGACCTGGCATCGGGATGCGAGGTCGCCAACGGTGGAGCGCCGGTCACCGCCTATCCCGTTCACGCCGACGACGGGTCGGTTCACCTGCGGGTCGATGGGAAAGTCCACGCCTGATCACTGAACCATTTCGGTTCCGGCCCCGTGCACCAGTGCGGTGGATTAACCGAGCCACGATCGGGGTATCGGAGCAGTGCTGGCGCACGGGCTTGCCGTCAGCTTGTTGGGGTTTGCCGGCGCGTCGCCGCAACGTCCCGCAGGGACGGGAGCGTCGGCGCGCCGCCCGATCGGCCAGGACGCGAGGACGTGAAATGCTTGGGCAACTTTACGATCGGGCACTTGGCGGGGAGCGATGTTGGATCCGTCATGACGACGGCGAACTGCGGCCACTGCTGGCGCACCGATGGTTGGGTGCCCGATGTCCCGGTGATGGATCTGGTGACGCCTTCGACGAAATCTTCGACGAAGCCGTCACGCAGATGTGCACCGGGCCGACAATCGAGCTGGGTTGCGGTCCGGGCCGGTTGGTGGCGAGGCTGATTCAGCGGGGCATCCCCGCACTGGGCATCGACCGGTCCGCGACCGCCATCCAGCTGGCGGGTCGCGGTGGTGCACCGGCACTGCTGGGCGACGTGTTCGAGCCGCTGCCGGGAACGGGCCTGTGGCAGACGGTTTTATTGGTCGACGGCAACGTCGGGCTCGGCGGGGATCCGCGACGAATCCTCGGGCGGGCCTTCGAGCTGCTGGCCCGCGGCGGGCGTTGCGTGGCCGAGTTCGAGGCCGAGGCCATCGGGATCTGTTCGCGCTGGGTGCGTCTGGAGTCGGCGGGGGAGGTCGGCCCCTGGTTTCGCTGGGCGTCCGTGGGGGTGGACAGCGCCGCCGCGCTGGCCACGCAGGTGGGGCTGACGCTGACCGGCGTCAGCCTTGTCGGTGGCCGGGTCATCGCCGACCTGGTGGCCGGGTAAGCGTGTCGTACACAGCAAAATTCGGCGAACGCAGCGAACAATTAAAAGCTGTTCAAACAGCGTAAATATCGTGGTCAGCGAGCACGCCCGGCAAAGCGGTTCCAGCACGGCGCCCCGTTCTGTGGAAACGTCAGTTTGCGAAACGCCGTGAGGGGTACAGTCCCGTTCATGACGGCGAATGGACCGGGCATTACCAATTGCGTGAAATGGTTGCTGCGGGCCCGCCCCGGTGACTATGCGCTGGCGTTGAGTGTGGCCGGGGCTTCGCTGCCCGTGGTCGGCAAGCATCTCGAGCCCCTCGGCGGGTTGACCGCCATGGGTGTCTGGGGCGCGCGGCATGCGCCGGAGGCGATCTCCGCGGCGACCAAAGACTGGTTCACCCCCGGCATCAACGACGTCCGGCGCCGTGACCGCGCCAGCACCCAGCAGGTCTCCCTCGCCGCCTTGCGCGGGGTCGTGGCGGCCGCGGATCTCGAGACGGACTGGCCCGTCGCCGAGAAGACACCGCCGATCTGGGATGGCCTGCGCCAGCGCCGCTACCTTTATCGCCGCGCCGTGCACTACGGGGACCACCCCGATCAGGTGCTCGACGTCTGGCGGCGCAAAGACCTGCCCGCACAACCCGCGCCGGTGCTGATCTTTTTGCCGGGCGGCGCCTGGGTGCACGGCAAGTGCATGGGCCAGGGGTCGGCGCTGATGTCCCGGCTCGCCGAGCAGGGCTGGGTGTGCCTGGCGGTCAACTACCGCGTCTCGCCGCACCACCGCTGGCCGCGCCACATCGTCGACGTCAAGACCGCCATCGCGTGGGCGCGCGCCAACGTCGACAAGTTCGGCGGCGACCGGGATTTCGTTGCGGTAGCGGGATGTTCGGCCGGTGGCCACCTGAGCGCGCTGGCCGGCCTGACGCCCGACGACCCGCAGTTCCAGGCGAAGCTGCCCGAGGGCGCGGACTCCTCGGTGGACGCCGTCGTCGGGATCTACGGCCGCTACGACTGGGAGGACCGCTCGACGCCGGAGCGCGAGCGGTTCGTCGAATTCCTGGAGCGGGTCGTGGTGAAGAAGTCGATCGCCCGTCGCCCCGACATCTTCCGCGACGCGTCTCCGATCGCGCGCGTGCACCGAAACGCGCCGCCCTTCTTGGTCATTCACGGCAGCAAAGACACCGTGATCCCGGTCGAGCAGGCGCGCAGCTTCGTCGAGCGGCTGCGGGCGGTGTCGCATTCGATGGTCGGCTACCTGGAATTCCCCGGCGCCGGTCACGGCTATGACCTGCTCGACGGCGAGCGAGCCGGCGCCGCGGCGCACGTCACTTCGCTGTTCCTGAACCAGATTTACCGCACCAAGACACGCGTCGGGGCAAAAGAGGTTATCTGAACAGCCACCGCTGAGTATGGTCCCTCTATGGGCAAGGGGCAGGGGTGAAGAGGCTTAGCGGGTGGGACGCCGTACTGCTGTACAGCGAAGCGCCGAACGTGCACATGCACACCATCAAGGCCGCCGTCATCGAGCTGGACGCTGACCGCCGGTCACTGGACGTCGACACCTTTCGCGAAGTCATCGCCGGGCGGCTGAGCAAGCTCGACCCGTTCTGCTACCAGCTCGTCGAGGTGCCCTTCGGCTTCCACCACCCGATGTGGCGGGAGAACTGCGAACTCGACCTGAACTATCACATCCGCCCCTGGCGGGTGTCGCCGCCCGGGGGCCGCCGGGAACTGGACGAGGCCATCGGGCAAATCGCCAGCACCCAGCTCGATCGCAGCCGGCCGCTGTGGGAGATGTACTTCGTGGAGGGCTTGGCCAACAACCGGATTGCGGTCGTCGGCAAAATCCACCACGCCCTTGCCGACGGCGTCGCCTCGGCGAACCTGTTGGCCCGCGGCATGGATCTGCAGCCGGGCCCGGAAGGCAAGCCGTACGTGTGCGACCCGGCCCCCACCTCGCGGCAGCTGATGGTGTCGGCCTTCGCCGATCACATGCGCCATGTCGGGCGGCTGCCGCACACCATCCGCTACACCGCCCAAGGTGTTGGGCGGGTGCGCCGCAGCACACGCAAGTTATCCCCGGAGCTGACCCGGCCCTTCGAGCCGCCGCCGACCTTCATGAACCACAAGATCACCCCGGAACGGCGGTTCGCCACCGCCACCCTGGCCCTGGCCGACGTCAAGGAGACCGGCAAGCGGCTCGGGGCGACGATCAACGACATGGTGCTGGCCATGGCGACCGGGGCGCTGCGCACCCTGCTGTTGCGGTACGACGGCAAGGCCGAACCGCTGTTGGCGTCGGTGCCGATGAGTTTCGACTTCTCGCCCGAACGGATCTCGGGCAATCGCTTCACCGGCGTGCTGGTGGGCCTGCCGACCGATTCCGACGATCCGCTGGAGCGGGTGCGGTGCAGCCACGAGAACGCCATCGCCGCCAAGGAAAGCAACCAGCTGATGGGCCCGGAGTTGGTCAGCAGGTGGGCGGCCTACATGCCGCCCCGGCCCACCCAGGCCTTCTTCCGCTGGGCGTCCGGTCGCGACGGACACAACAAGATCCTCAACCTGAACATCTCCAACGTCCCGGGACCGCGCGAGCGCGGCCGGGTGGGCGGGGCGCTGGTCACCGAGATCTATTCGGTGGGGCCGTTGACCGCCGGCAGCGGCCTGAACATCACCGTGTGGAGCTATGTCGACCAGCTCAACATCTCGGTGCTCTGCGACGGGTCCACGCTCGAAGACCCGCACGAGGTTTCCGACGCCATGGTCGCTGACTTCATCGAAATTCGCAGGGCCGCAGGGCTTTCCGAAAAGCTGACGGTCGTCGAGGCGGCGATGGCTCCGGCCTGACCGGGCCGGATCGGTAGCTGATCACCTTCGGCGGTAAGCGGGATCTCGGGGGACGTTAACGCCATTTCCGGCGACCGCTACCATCGGTCCGACAGGAGCTATCCGAATGCCACCCCATTCCCTGAAGGAGCTGTGCGGCCCGTGAGCACTGGGAACGACGACGCCAACGAACCCGAAGTTCTGGTCGAACAACGGGATCGAATCCTCATCATCACGATCAACCGGCCCAAGGCCAAGAACGCGGTCAACTCCGCGGTGGCCAACGGCCTGGCCGCCGCAGTCGACCGGCTCGACAACGAGACCGGCCTGTCGGTCGGCATCCTCACCGGCGCGGGCGGCTCGTTCTGCGCCGGCATGGACCTCAAGGCCTTCGCCCGCGGCGAACTGCCCATCGTCGAGGGTCGTGGCATGGGCTTCACCGAGCGTCCGCCGGTCAAGCCGCTGATCGCGGCGGTGGAGGGCTACGCGCTGGCCGGCGGCACCGAGCTGGCCCTGGCGACCGACCTGATCGTGGCCTCCAAGGACTCGGCGTTCGGCATCCCGGAGGTCAAGCGTGGGCTGGTCGCCGGCGGTGGCGGGCTGCTGCGGCTGCCGCAGCGCATCCCGTCGGCGATCGCCATGGAGCTGGCGCTGACCGGTGAGAACCTGAGCGCGGAGCGTGCGCATGCGCTGGGCATGGTCAATGTGCTGGCCGAACCGGGCGCGGCGCTGGACGCCGCGATCGCGCTGGCCGAAAAGATCGCGGCGAACGGGCCGCTCGCGGTGGCCGCCACCAAGCGGATCATCGTCGAGTCCCGCGGCTGGAGCCCCGACGAGATGTTCGCCGAGCAGAACAAGCTGCTGGCCCCGGTGTTCTCCTCCAACGACGCCAAGGAGGGCGCCATCGCCTTCGCCGAGAAGCGCCCGCCCAAGTGGACGGGCACCTAACCCGCGAGCAGACGCAAAAGCCCCCGCACGCTCGGCGTGTCGGGGGCTTTTGCGTCTGCTCGCGGTACTAAGCCGTCAGATAGCGCTGCACCGTCGGCCCCAGCCAGGCGACCAGGTCCTCGACGGGGGTCGACGCGAGCGGCTCGATCTTCAGCTGGTAGCGCGCGAAAGCCAGGCCGGCCAGGTGGCTGGCCACCAGCTCGACACGTAGCTCGGCATCGGCCACCCCGAATTCCGCCGCGACCCGCTTGGCGATCGGGCCGGCAAGGCTGCCGTGCAACACCTTTCGCGCCTCGGGGTGGATCGCCGCCGAACGCCACAGCGTCAGGAACGGCTCGAAGACGGCGCCTTCCTCCCAGTGCTCGAGGAAGCGCCGAACCAGCCTTTCGCCGATCCGTTCGGTCCCGTCGTCGAGCAGCGTGGCCAGCTGGTGCAACGGGTGCTCGGGACCGGTCAGCGTGGACGCGGTGAACAGGCCTTCCTTGTTGCCGAAAAAGTAGTAGACCATCGCGACGTCCACACCGGCGTCGGCCGCGATCGCTCGGACGGTGGCCCGCTCGTACCCGTCACGCATGAAGCGTTCGCGTGCCGCATCGATGATGCGCTGTCGGTTCAGTTGACCGGTGCGCCACCGGCCCGCGCGCCGCGCTTCTGGCATGCGCGCCAGGATACTTCAACAAGCGTTGGCAAATGCCGACGCGCGGCGTACGTTAGTTGTTGAACGGTAGTTGAAGTATTCGGCGGAGGAGTCTTCCATGGTGACGAGCACGCGCCGACGCCTTTGGTGGCGGCACCTGATGTCTGTCCTGCTGTTCCCGGTAACGGTGACGCTCGTGGTGCCGGCCTTGATCGTCGGCCCGGCCGGCGTGCACGCTCCGCACGTGGACGCCGCGCTGAGGGCCGGGCTGATCACTGCCGGCTGTCTGCTGATCGCCGCCGGCGTGGCCCTGATGATCTGGACGAACGTGCTGTTTGACCGCGTGGGCGAGGGCACGCTTGGGCTGGGCAACGTGATGGGGGAGCCGGTCCATCTGGTCGTGCGGGGCCCGTACCGGCACGTGCGGAACCCGATGATCACCGGCGTGCTGTGCATCCTGCTCGGCGAGGCGGCCGTCCTCGCGTCGGTTCCGTTATTGCTTTGGTTCGCAATCTTTTTCACGTTCCAGGCGCTCGCAATTCGGTTCTGGGAGGAGCCCCATCTCGCCGAGCGCTATGGCGGTGAATACGCCGACTATCGAAGCAACGTGCCGCGCTGGATCCCGCGAGTCTCGGCCTGGGATCCGCCCTCGCGTCGCTGAGTCGGTGGGAAAGCGCGGCCTTGTCATGGGCGCCGACGGACCCGCCCGTGACCAGGGCGCCCGTCGCCCGGCAAGCTCCGCATCGGGGGGCAACCCGGCTGAGTTACACTGCAGGCGAGATCTGTAAAGGGCCGGGAATCCAGAAAGATCGAGGATGAGCATTTCGCTGCTGCTGGAGATGGCCGCGTCGGGCAACGCCGAGCGCACGGCCGTGGTGTCCGGGGACCTGCGACTGACGACGCAGCAGCTCAGCGATCTCGCCGACGGTGGCGCGGGGGTGATCGCCGCGTCGAACGCCAGGCACGTCGCGTATGTGGGCACCGGCGGCGCGATGCTGCCTGTGCTGATCTTCGCGGCCGCGCGCGCCGGCGTGCCCTTCACGCCGATCAACTACCGGCTCGCCGCCGACGGCATCCGGGCGCTGATCGAGCGGCTGCCCGAGCCGTTGGTGATCGTCGACGGTCGCTACCGCGACGCCGTCGGCGATGTGTCGGACCGCGTGATCGTGTCCGACGATTTCCTGGAGGCCGCGCGCACCGCCGAACCGGCGGCCGAGTTTCCCGACCCGGACTCCGTGGCGATCGTGCTGTTCACCTCCGGCACCACCTCGCAGCCCAAGGCCGTCGAGCTCTCACACAACAACCTGACCAGTTATATCACCGGAACGGTGGAATTCGGGGCGGCCGAAGAGACCGACGCCGCGCTGATCTGCGTGCCGCCGTACCACATCGCCGGGGTCAGCGCCGCGCTGTCGAATCTGTATGCCGGCCGCAAGATGGTGTACCTGCCCAATTTCGATGCGCGGGAATGGGTTCGGCTGATCAACGCCGAGAACGTGACCACCGCGACGGTGGTGCCGACGATGCTGGACCGCATCATCACCGTGCTGGACAACGGCGACGGGACGGCCGTCGAGCTGCCGTCGCTGCGCAACCTGGCCTACGGCGGGTCCAAGGTCGGTCTGCCGCTGGTGCGCCGCGCGCTCGAACTGCTGCCCAACGTGGGCTTCGTCAACGCTTACGGCCTGACCGAGACCAGCTCGACGATCGCGGTGCTGACGCCCGACGACCATCGCGCCGCGCAGGCGGCGTCGACCCCGGAGGCCGCCCGGCGGCTGGGATCGGTCGGCCAGGCGGTGGCGGGAATCGAGCTGCAGATCCGCGACGAGGCCGGCAACGTGTTGCCGCCGGGTGAGACCGGCGAGCTGTTCGTGCGCGGCGAGCAGGTGTCGGGCCGCTACACCGGCATCGGCTCGGTGCTCGACGAGAACGGCTGGTTTCCCACCAAGGACATCGCCATGCTCGACGACGAGGGCTACCTGTTCATCGGTGGGCGCAGCGACGACACCATCATCCGCGGCGGGGAGAACATCGCGCCCGCCGAGCTGGAAGAAGTCCTGGTCGAGCACCCGCAGGTGCGCGATGTCGTGGTGGTCGGCGTCGAGGATCCGCAGTGGGGCCAGGCGATCGTCGCGGTGGTGGTGCCGGCGGCTGGCACCGACCCCGACCCCGACGAATTGCGCGAATTCGTCCGCAAGAGTTTGCGCGGTTCGCGCACTCCCGACGAGGTAGTGTTTCGCGACGAGCTGCCCACCACCGCGACCGGCAAGGTCTTGCGGCGGGAGATCATCCAGACCCTCACCGGATTGCGCGCCGCACCGGCCCAGCAGTAAGCGATCAAGGACGGAAATCAATGATCAAGAACGGAACTCGTCTCGCCAGCCAGGTGTGTGACACCCAGGTGATCGTCGTCAGAAGCGCCGACAGCCTGGACGACTTGCGGTGTGGTGGAGTGCCGATGGTGCCGGTCGGTGGCGAGCGGTCGGGCGAATTGGACCCGGCGTTCGCCGACGGCACGGTCATGGGCAAGCGCTACGTCGACGAGACCGGCGCCGAGGTGCTGGTGACCAAGCCGGGCGCGGGCAGCCTGAGCATCGGGCAGACCGCCCTGCAGCTCAAAGAGGTCAAGCCGCTACCCGCCAGCGACTGAGCGGGTCAGCGCGCGGCGTCCTGTTTACCCGGAATTTTGTTGCGGGCAACGAATTCCTTTGCCTTGATCAGGAATTCGAGCTGCTCACCGACCTGGTGCAGCGGGCCGGCGTTGCGGGTGGAGCGGGAGAGCACGATGGCGCCCTCCAGCGCGGCGATGGACATCACGGCCAGCGAGGCGGCGTCGGCGTCGTCGAAGCCGTCGTTGACGAACGCACGGGTCAGCGCGGCGCACCAGCGGCCCAGGATGGCGCCCGCTTCGGCGGAGAGCTTGGGACCGTCGTCGTCCGAACAGCCGATCGCCGCCGCCACGACCGGACACCCGGCGGTGAAACCGCCGTCGGTGAGCAGCCGCTCCCAGAACCCGACGAACTCGGCCAGCAACACCCGGGCGCCCCGGCCGGCCGCGTCGTCGATCATGGCGGTGATGGAGTCACCCGAGTAGCGCAGCGCCTCGGTCAGAATCTGGTTGCGGCCGTCGGGAAAGTGGTAGTAGACCGAGCCGCGCGGGGCGCCGCTGCGGGCGAGCACCGCGTCGATGGTCACGCCGGCCGCGCCGCGCTCGCGCATCACCTCGGCGGCGCTGGCCAGCATCTTCGTGCGGGTGCCCCCGCGCTTTGCCCGCGCCTGGTCAGGCGCGGCTTCACCGATAGTCGGCGTGGGCGTACCTCCCATGGCTCGGGTCATGCAGCGTGCGAGTGGCGCAACGCCGGCCAGTGCATATGACGTGGGCTGAAGCGGAATGTGCGGCGCCGCAAGTCTGGCATCTCGCGGGTGTACTGATAGCCGGCGACGTTGAGCTCGATGATCCACATGATGTTCTCCCGGCCTGTGTGCGGCCCTAGATTATGCTATGAACCATATAAGACATCCGTAAATTAAGCAATTTCTCAGACGAAGTGTGACGCACACCGCACAAATGGCGGGTGGACCGGGCCGCGAACCGCAGCCGCGGATGCATATCGGCCGCCAAAATATGCTCTATTGCATAATGGCTAGAGCTCCGCCGCGCTGGGCGCATGGTCCACCTGAACCGGCCGCACAAACGCAGCGCCTTCGATCGTGCGATGCTAACGGCGCTGTCCGAGCATGTAATCGTTCGTCGAACACACCAGGCCCGCTTCGTGACGCGCTAAGACCGGAACGCCGAACGTGCACTCACGGCGAAAAATCGGCAGAAAAAACGCCCTGAGTGCACGTTCGGCAGGTAACGGCCTCAGCCCTCGATGGTGTGGCCCATCGGCATCAGCACGCTCTTTTGCTGGGTGAAGTGCTCGACGCCCTCCGGCCCGTTCTCACGGCCGATGCCGGAGTTCTTGTAACCGCCGAACGGGCAGCACGGGTCGAACGCGTACCAGTTGATGGCGTAGGTCCCGGTGCGGATCTTCTCCGAGACCTCGATGCCGTGTTGCACATCGGCGGTCCACACGCTGCCGGCCAACCCGTACACCGAGTCGTTGGCGATCTTGATCGCGTCCTCTTCGGTGTCATAGGGGATGATCGACAGCACCGGCCCGAAGATCTCTTCCTGGGCGATCGTCATCTTGTTGTCGACGTCGGCGAAAACCGTTGGCTGCACGAAGAATCCGCTGTCCAGGCCCTCCGGGCGGCCGCCGCCGGTCACCAGCCGGGCGCCCTCCTCGATGCCCTTGGCGATGTAGCCCTCGACGCGGGCGCGCTGCTTCTCCGAGATCAGCGAGCCGATCTGGGCGGCCGGGTCCGACGGCAGGCCCACCGGCAGCGCCTGCACGAAAGTGCTTATCGCGTCGACGATTTCGTCATACCGCGAGCGCGGCGCCAGGATGCGGGTCTGGGCCACGCAGGCCTGCCCGGTGTTCATGATTCCGGAGAACACCAGCATCGGGATCGACGCGGCCAGGTCGACGTCCTCGAGCACGATGGCAGCCGACTTTCCGCCCAGCTCCAGGGTGCACGGCTTGAGCATGTCCGCGGCGCGACGGCCGATCTCCTTGCCGACGGCCGAGCTGCCGGTGAAGGAGAAGATGTCGACGTCCGGGTTGGAGGTCAGCGCCTGCCCGGTCTCGATGCCGCCGGGCACCACCGAGAGCACGCCCTCGGGCAGCCCGGCCTCGGCGAAGGCCTCCGCCAAAGCGTTTGCGCTCAGCGGGGTTTCGGCGGCCGGCTTGAGCACCACCGTGCAGCCGGCCAGCAGCGCCGGGCCCAGCTTGTTGACGGCCAGGAACAGCGGCACGTTCCACGCGACGATGGCGCCCACGACGCCGATCGGCTCGCGGTGCACGATGCTCTGGCCGTAGCCGCCGGTGCGGACCTCTTTCCACTTGACCTGGTCGACGGCCGGACCGGCGAAGAAGTTCAGCGCGCCGATCGAGCTCATCCAGTGCATGGTCTCGACGCTGGTCGGCGGCTGGCCGGTCTCGGCGGCGAGCAGCTGGGTGAACTGGTCCTTGCGCTCCTCCATCAGCTTGAGCGCGTTGGCGATCACGGCCGCGCGCTCCTTGGGCGGGGTGGTGGGCCAGGGGCCGTTGTCGAAGGCCGCGCGTGCCGCGGCGACCGCGGCGTCGACGTCGGCGGCCGCGGCCAGCGGCACCTTCCCGACGTATTCACCGGTGGCCGGACAGTGCACCTCGATGACATCGGAGGTGGATGGTTCCGTCCACTTGCCGCCGATGAAAAGCTTGTCGTATTCGGTCTTGCTCTCGGCCATCTGCGCCGCTCCTCCTCATTGCTCCGCGCCGCATCGTCGCCGGCGCGCATGGGCGCCACCCTACCCAAGCCGGGGCAAAACGAGAACACGTTTCACTCTTGGGGTTGCAGGACCAGCACGAGATTGCTGACCAGGAACTCGCGTAGCAGCGGCACCGAGGTCAGCCACCACGCCCATCGTGGGTGGTAGCGGGGAAATGCGGCCAGGGTGGCGCCGGTGCTGATCGCCCAGTCCAAGCCGTCGGCGGCGGACACCTCGAACAACGACGACCCGTAGTTGTTTTTGGGCGGATGGCCGTGTTTGCGGGTGTAGCGCGCGGCGGCCCGGGCACCGCCCAGGTAGTGCGTCAGGCCCATCTCGTGGCCGCCGAAGGGGCCCAGCCAGACGGTGTAGGACAGCACGGCCAGCCCGCCCGGCTTGGTCACCCGCAGCATCTCGGCGCCGAGCTGCCAGGGCCGCGGCACGTGCTCGGCGACGTTGGAGGACAGGCAGATGTCCACGGAGTCGTCGGCGAAGGGCAGCGCCATGCCCGAGGCGCGCACGCACGGCGCCGCCCCGCGGGCGGCGGCCGGCCCGGCGTGCATCTCGCCGGGGTCGGGTTCGACCCCGATATAGCGGATTCCGGCCTCGGTGAAGGCCGTCGCGAAGTAGCCGGGGCCGCCGCCGACGTCCAGCAGCGTGCGCCCGGCCGCGGAGTCGCCGTGGGTGCCGCGCCATAGATCGCCCACCATCGCCGCGGTATCGGCCGCCAGGGCGCCGTAGAACCGGGCCGGATCCGACTGCTCGTGACGAAACTCCGACAGCAGCCGCACCGAGCGGGTCAGCGTCGCCCGGCGCGCGAAGAGGTCGGTGGCGCCCACCGGCCACACCCTACGGATGTGCTGACGTGCCCGGCACGCATCGCCGCCGGTTAGGCTGGCGACCGATGTCTTCCTTGCGCTCCGTGCTGCTGCTGTGCTGGCGCGATACCGGGCACCCGCAGGGCGGCGGCAGCGAAGCCTATTTGCAGCGCATCGGCGCGCAGTTGGCCGCCTCCGGCATCGCCGTCACGCTGCGCACCGCCCGCTATCGCGGCGCGCCGCGCCGCGAGGTGGTCGACGGCGTGCGGATCGACCGCGCCGGCGGTCGGTATTCGGTGTACGTCTGGGCGTTGCTGGCGATGGCCATGGCCCGGCTGGGGCTCGGCCCGCTGCGCAGGGTGCGGCCCGACGTGGTCGTCGACACGCAGAACGGCCTGCCCTTTTTGGCCCGGCTGATCTACGGCCGCCGGGTGGTGGTGCTGGTGCACCACTGCCACCGCGAGCAGTGGCCGGTGGCGGGTCCGGTGCTCGGCCGGCTCGGCTGGTTCGTCGAGTCGACGCTGTCGCCGCGGGTGAACCGGCACAACCAGTACGTGACGGTGTCGCTGCCGTCCGCGCGCGACCTGGTCACCCTGGGCGTCGACGGCGCCCGTATCGCGGTGGTGCGCAACGGCCTCGACCGGGCTCCGGCGCAATCCTTGACCGGCCCCCGCTCGGCGGCGCCGCGCGTGGTGGTGCTGTCGCGGCTGGTGCCGCACAAGCAGATCGAGGACGCCCTGGAGGCGGTCGCGCGGCTGTTGCCGCGGATACCGGGTCTGCACCTGGACATCGTCGGCGACGGCTGGTGGCGCGACCGGCTCGTCGAGCACGCGCAGCGGCTCGGCATCTGCTCGTCGGTGACCTTCCACGGCCACGTCGACGACCTCACCAAACACCATGTCCTGCAAGGGGCTTGGGTGCATCTGCTGCCCTCCCGCAAGGAGGGCTGGGGCCTGGCCGTCGTCGAGGCGGCCCAGCATGGGGTGCCGACCATCGGCTACCGATCCTCGGGCGGCCTGTCGGACTCGATCGTCGACGAGGTGACCGGGATCCTGGTGGACAGCCACGCCGAGCTGGTGGATCGGCTCGAAGAACTGCTCGCCGATCCGGTGCTGCGCGATCAACTGGGCGCCAAGGCGCACACCCGCAGTGGCGAATTCTCCTGGACGCAAAGCGCCGACGCGATGTGCGGCGTGCTGGAAGCGGTGCAAGCCGGCCGCACGGTCAATGGGCTAGTCACCGGGCCGGGCTGAACGGGTGCGGCGCCGCCACGCGCCGATCACCGCGCCGGCGCCCCCGCCCAGCAGCAGCGCCAACCACGCCAGATGGGCGATCACCGTCACGGTCCGCTGCCCGGCGGCCACCGGGGCGGTCCGCCCGCCGATCCGGTAGAGGGCGATCTCGCGGTCCCGATAGACCGGCGCCAGCGCCCCCAGGGTGCGGGCGGCCGACCCCATGTCGCCGGCGCTGTCGGATTCGACCACCAGCCAGGCCACGCCGGCCGCGGCCAGCGCCGCCGGGTCGGGGCCGGACAGCAGCAGCTGCTGCACGGCCCGGGCGTGCGCGCCCTCGCCGGCGATGGTGGTCCCCGAGATCACCAGGTCACCGGTGCTCAGCACGTCGGCGCGCACCCAGCGGGGCAGCGGATCCAACACCGGTGCCGCGCCCGACCAGGAGAACAGCCGCATGGTGCCGGCGGGTAACACCGCTATCGATCCTGGCTGCGCATTGACCGCCGCGGCGACGGCCGTCCAGCCGCGCGGATAGCGCACGGGCGCCACCTTGCCGAACACTCCCCAGCCCAGGTCCGGTAGCGCCAGCAGCAGCGCCAGGCAGCAGACCAGCGCCGGGGCGGCGGCCCCAGGGAGTCGCAGTCGGCGGCGCAGCGTCACCACCGCGCCGGCGCCCGCCAGCGCGTAGCCGGGCATCGCCAGCGCCACCCACTTCTGGCCGTCGCGTAGCACCCCGAAGCCGGGCACGGTGTCGACCACCGTGCCCAGCACCGCCACGCCGGGGCCGGTGGCCAGGGCCGCCGGGATCAGCACCGACACGGCGGCCAGCACCAGCAGCGGCACCGCCACCGGGCGCCGGACGACCGTCGGCAGGCCCGCGGCCACCACGCCCAACAGCACCACCGCCGAGAACACCGCGAAAAGCGTGGTGCGCGAACCGGGTACGGCGTCGCCGTTCCAGATGCCGCCGAGGCTGGCCAGGCTGCCCAAGGTGCCCAGGCCGGGCTCGGCACGCGGGGCGAACGCCTCCACCCCCAGCCGGTTGGCCGCGGTGTGGGCGGTCAGCGACGAGCCCATCACCGACGCCGTCAACCACGGCAGCGCCGCCACCAGGGCGGCGCCCAACGCCGTCGCGGCGCACCACCGGCGCGGCCGGCCGGCACCGGGCACCACCACGCAGGCCAGCGCCACCGTCGCGGCGAGCAGCAGCCCGGTCGGGGTCAGCCCGGCCAGCGCGATCCAGAAGGCCAGCCCCAAGGGCCCGAACCGGCTCGAGGTCGGTGCCGTCCGCAGGGTGACCATCGCGGCCGCCACCCAGGGCAGGCAACCGTAACCGACCAGCAGGCTCCAATGCCCTTGCAGAAGCCGTTCCGCGACATAGGGATTCCAGATCGCGACGGTGGTGGCGACGAACTGGCCGGGCGCGCCCGCGCAGGGCAGCGCGACCGCGACCAGCCGGGCCGCGCCCCATCCCGCCAGCCACAGCCCGGCCACCAGCAGCGCCTTGACCACGACGCCGCCGTCGACCAGCTGGGAGGCCAGCGCCACCGCGAAGTCCTGGGGGGTGGCGCGCGGCGCCGACGTCAGCCCCAGCGCGGTATCGGACAGATAGGACCGCGGCGTTGACACCGCGTCGCGCAGCAGCAGGTATCCGGGCGCCAGCAGCGGCCCGACCACCAGCAGCGCCAAGACCAGTGCGTACCCGGGTCGGGTCCAGCGCACGGTTAACGCATCCGGGCCGGGCTATTCCCGGTCGTGCGTGCCGGGCGGGTGGGATTCGGTGGGCCCCGCCACGGTGGGCTCATCCGGGCCGGGCGGGTCGGAGCCGGGCGGCCCCGCCTCCTGGCGCGCCTCGGGCCGTTGGGTGGGCAGCTTCTCAGTCTCGGCCTCGGCGCCGGGCACCGGTTCCTCGAGGCCGCTGCGGCCGAAGAAGTCCTGGTCGCCGCGGTCCAGGCCGGGGTCGGTCAGCGCGCTCTCGCTGCGCAGGCTGAACGACGCGAGCAGCCCCCCGCCGATCAGCGCGATCAGACCGACCGCGGTGAAGGTGATCGGCAGCACCCGCGACCACAGCGCCAGCCGGTCGCGCTCGTCGCGGGCGGCGTTCACCTGGGATTCGACGGTGTCCTGGTTCGAGGTGACCTTGTAGTCGGCCAGCGTGAGCTCCGGCTTGAGCGGATCGCGGGCGAAGTAGTGATCGGCGTGCTCGGTCTGTTTGACGATGGTGCCCGACACCGGGTCCACCCAGAAGGTGCGCTGCGCCGCGTAGTAGCGGGTCATGGTGATCTGTTCGTTCGGGTCACCGCCCTGCACGCCCCACATCGCCGCCGACGTGGTCTGCTTGGCATCCTCGTTGCCCGCCAACAGCGACGGGTAGGCCACCGGGGCCACCAGCTTGCCGTCGGCGTTGTAGCCGACGTTCTGGGTGAACTTGTACGTGGTCAGCCCGTTGACGTCTTCCTGGGTGTCGTAGTTGACGTCGAACGCCTTCTGCGCGATCGGATCGAAGTAGGGGTAGGTCTTCTTCTCGGTGTGGAACGGGAACCGGTAGGACAGCCCGTCGTGGCGCAGCGGCATCGCGGTGGGCGGGTTCTCGTCGTTGACGGCACGCGGCTTCTGGACCGAACCGCCGGCGTGGGTGTCGTCGGAGACGGCCAGCGCGGTCTTGCGGTTGAGCGTGACGGTGTCGACGATCGCCAGCAGCAGCCCGCTGTCCTTCTGCTTGTCCGTGCGCCGCAACGAACTTCCGACCTGCAGCGTGACCACGTCGGAGTTGGCGGGCGACTCGACGCTGATCTGCTGCTGGGAGACCAGCGGCACGTTCTGGTTGACGATGACGTGGTCGGTCGACAACGACGCGGAGTCCAGTGCGGTCCCGGTGCCGTCACCGATCAGCGTGGCGTCGATGTTCAGGGGCACCTTGGTGATCCTGCTGGTGGTGTACGTCGTCAAAAGCAGCGCGGCGATCAGCAGGGCGGCTCCGAGTCCGATGATCCCGCATGCGGCGAACCGCAACATGACTGCTCGGTTCACGTCGCTGTGCCCTCCTCAATTTCCTTGCTTCATCAGCCGCGACCCGACCCGAGCAGGCAAGCCCGGGGCAAACTCGTTTGACCCTAACAGCAGAAAGTAAGGCAGCGACTTACGAACCTGTTGCTCGCGCGGACGGGTCCTTCGGGTGTACCGAATGGCCGGACCACACGGCACAGGCAAACTGTGGTGGTGAGCGATGACCAGCGGGTGGGCGGGGTGCGCAGCTTCCTGCCGGCCGTGGAAGGCATGCGCGCCTGCGCGGCCATGGGCGTGGTGGTCACGCACGTCGCGTTCCAGACCGGACACTCCAGCGGCGCCACCGGCAGGCTGTTCGGCCGCTTCGACCTGGCCGTGGCGGTGTTCTTTGCGCTGTCGGGTTTTCTGTTGTGGCGCGGGCATGCCGGGGCGGCACGGGGTTTGGGGTCGCGTCCGGCCACCGGGCACTACCTGCGGTCGCGGGTGGTCCGGATCATGCCCGCCTATGTGGTCGCCGTGGTCGTGATCCTGACGCTGTTGCCCGACGCCGACCACGCCAGCCCGACGGTGTGGCTGGCCAACCTGACCCTCACCCAGATTTATGTGCCGTTGACGCTGACCGGCGGGCTGACCCAGATGTGGAGCCTGTCGGTCGAGGTCAGCTTTTATCTGGCGCTGCCGGTTCTCGCGCTGCTGGCCCGCCGCCTGCCGGTGCGGGGCCGGGTGCCGGCGATCGCCGCGCTGGGCGCGCTGAGCTGGGCGTGGGGGTGGCTCTTCGAGGCCGACTCGGCCTCGGGTATCAACCCGCTGAACTGGCCGCCGGCGTTCTTCTCCTGGTTCGCCGCCGGCATGCTGCTGGCCGAGTGGGTGCACAGCGGGATCGGGCTGCCACACCGGATTGCGCGCCGGCGGTGGGTGATGGCGGCCGTCGCGGTGGTCGCCTACCTGATCGCGGCGTCGCCGCTGGCGGGTCCCGAAGGTCTGGTGCCCGGCACCCCGGCTCAGTTCGCGGTGAAGACCGCGATGGGCTCTGTGGTGGCCTTCGCGCTGGTCGCCCCGCTGGTGCTGGATCGGGTGGACACCGCGCATCGAATCTTGGGGACGACCGCCATGGTGACGTTGGGCCGCTGGTCCTACGGGTTGTTCGTGTGGCATCTGGCGGCGTTGGCGATGGTGTTCCCAGTGCTCGGGACGTTCCCGTTCACCGGCCGCATGCCCACGGTGCTGGTGCTGACGCTGATCTTCGGTTTCGCGATCGCCGCGGTCAGCTATGCGCTGGTCGAGTCGCCGTGCCGAGAAGCGTTGCGCCGCTGGGAGAAACGAGAGAAGCCGGCCGAGACGGCTCAGGATGTCGACGCCGAGGCCGACGCGATCGCGCCGTGAGCCCGCCCGGACGGCCACCTGAATTCCCCTCCGATGCGGTACCGAAGGTCTCGAAACCTCTTTTTTGGGTAACCCCGAGTGTGAGAGAGCGGCGGGTCGCGGGTGCCGGAAGCGGCAAGGCAACGAAGTCGCTTCGGTCCAGGAGAGGCGTTCGACAATGGACAACGACACGATCGCGGCACGGCCGATGGCGGACACGCCACACGAGGAGTTGCGTCCTGGCGAGCGTCCGCTCTCGCCGGATGACGATCCC
>NZ_LZLU01000051.1:0-562 GCF_001673415.1 Mycobacterium sp. 1165196.3
TCGCGCTGGGACACCCGGCGGAGCTGGTGACCATCACCACCGCCGGGGACCGGTCGTTGGCGCCCATCGAAGACCTCGGGGTCGGTGTGTTCACCACCGCCCTGCGCGAGGCCATGGAAGAGGGCCGTGTCGACGCCGCCGTGCACTCCCACAAGGACCTGCCCACCGCCGAGGATCCGAGGTTTGCTCTGGCGGCCATACCGGTGCGCAACGACCCGCGCGATGCGGTGGTAGCGCGCGACGGGCTGGTGCTCGCGGAGTTGCCGGCCGGTTCGCTGGTGGGCACCTCCTCGCCGCGGCGGGCCGCGCAGCTTAGAGCATTGGGTCTCGGTTTGGAAATCCGCCCCCTACGAGGCAACCTAGATACCAGGTTGAACAGGGTAAGCAGTGGTGATCTCGACGCGATCGTGGTAGCCCGGGCGGGACTGGCCCGGATCGGTCGCCTCGACGACGTCACCGAGACGCTAGAGCCGGTGCAGATGTTGCCAGCACCGGCTCAGGCACGTCGGGGTCGGTGAACACCAGGGCGGCGTTCGCCAGCACCGTGGCGGCCCGTACCGCC
>NZ_LZLU01000052.1:0-1163 GCF_001673415.1 Mycobacterium sp. 1165196.3
CACCAAGCCCCAGGGCGATGGCCTGCTGGCGCAGATTCGACAACTGGCCACCGGGGATCTCGTGGTGATAGACGCGTCCCGTCGGGGCGGGGAGGCCGGATTCGAAGGGCGCGTACACCTTTCGGAGCGCCTCCCAATACGGCTCCAGGTCACACACCGCGGGCAGTGACAGCCCGGTGTCGTAGGCCGTGTTGGCCGCGGCGGCCACGATCGACGACAGCGCGGGCTGGCTGGTGGTTCCCGCGAGCGGGGCCGCGGCGCCGTCGACGGCGTCGGCCCCGGCGTGCCAGGCCGCCACATAGGTCGCCAGCTGCCCACCCGGGGTGTCGTGGGTGTGCACGTGCACCGGCAGGTCGAATCGGGACTTGAGCGCCGAGACCAGGGTGGTCGCCGCGGGCGCGCGCAACAACCCGGCCATGTCCTTGATCGCCAGCACGTGCGCGCCCGCTTCGACGATCTGTTCGGCGAGCTTGAGGTAATAGTCCAGCGTGTAAAGCTTTTCGGCGGGATCGCTGAGATCGCCGGTATAGGACATCGCCACCTCGGCCACCGATGCCCCGGTTTCGCGCACGGCGTCGATGGCCGGCCGCATCGAGTCGACGTTGTTCAACGCGTCGAAGATCCGGAAGATGTCGATGCCCGTTGCCGTCGCTTCCTCGACGAACGCCGTCGTGACCGTCTCCGGATAAGGGGTGTACCCAACGGTGTTGCGTCCGCGCAGCAGCATCTGCAGGCAGATGTTCGGCAACGCCTCGCGCAGCGTTGCCAGCCGCTCCCAGGGGTCTTCCTTCAGGAACCGCAGCGCGACATCGTACGTGGCACCGCCCCAGCACTCGATCGACAACAACTGCGGTGTGGTCCGGGCGATGTGGGGCGCCACCTTGATCAGCCCGCTGGTGCGCACCCGCGTCGCCAGCAGGGACTGGTGGGCGTCGCGGAAGGTGGTATCCGTGACGCCGACACCGGGTGACTCCCGCAGCCACGCGGCGAATCGCTCCGGCCCGAGTTCGGTCAACCGCTGCTTGGAACCCGCCGGCGGATCCACCGACAGGTCGACGTCGGGCAGCTTGTCGTGCGGGTACACCGCGGACGGACGCTCGCCGTGGGGCTTGTTGACGGTGACGTCGGCCAGGTAACTCAGAATCTTGGTGCCGCGATCGGCG
>NZ_LZLU01000053.1:0-15192 GCF_001673415.1 Mycobacterium sp. 1165196.3
GCCGGGCCGGCCAGCACCGCCTCGGCGCCGATCCACCACACCCCGAACAGCACCGCCGCCGTCTGCCAGTGCGCGGGCAACAGGATCGCCACCCGGCTGGCCGGCCCGGCCGACGTGGCCCTCTGCACGGCGCAGCGACTGGACGAGGCCGACGAGGCGGTGGCCGGGGGTGAGGTGGCGGTGCTGTCGCTGGACCCGTTCGGCCGCCCGGCACCCGACCTGCCAATCGGGGTGACGGACTACGCCACCGCGGTGCGGGTGCACGGCGATCAGATCGTTCCCGAACCGCGACCCGGTCCGGCGCTGGGCGGGCGATCGGTCGACGAGGTGCTGGCCGATTGCCAAAGCTCGGCCGCGGCAAGGGGTTTGACGCCCGGCGACCGCGTGCTGTCCGGCGCGTCGTGGTCCGGTCCCGCCGAGCTGGTGGATCACCTGCTGGCCATCCTGGCCGTCGGCGGCTCGCTGGTGCAGGTGGCCAACGCCGACCCGGCCGCACAACAGCGCCGCATCGAGACCGAAAAGGTCACCCGGGTGCTGTAGCGGCCCGGCACCGCCCGCCAGGGCGCGGCCGATACATATTGATATCGCTATATTTCGATGTTAACGTCGTGCAAGCATGGGCTAAACGCTGAGGCGAAACAGGAGGGTTGCGGCAATGGCGGTGTACGGGCTCTTGGCGAAGGCGGCAGGCACGGTGGTCACCGGGTTGGTCGGCGTGACGGCCTACGAGGTGGTGCGCAAGGCCGTGGCCAAGGCACCGCTGCACGAGACCGCGGTCAAGGGCGCCGAACTCGGGCTGCGCGGCACTCGCAAGGCCGAGGAGGCCGCCGAGTCGGCACGGCTGCGGCTCGCCGACGTGATGGCCGAGGCCCGCGAACGCATCGGCGAGGAGGCCCCCACCCCGTCGGTCGCCGCCCCCCACGACCACGAGCACTGATTCCCTCGACATGGACCTCGCCCTAGTCCCCGACATCGCAGACGAGGCGCGAACCGAAGACCCTGCGCTGCATGTCATTTCGGATGCGGCCGGGCGCATGCGGGTGGCCGTCGGCTGGGTCCGCGCCGACACCCGGCGCGCCGTGGCGGTCGAAGAGGCCGTCGCCAAGTGCGCGGGCGTGCGGGTGGTGCACGCCTACCCGCGCACCGGATCGGTCGTCGTCTGGTATTCGCCCCGGCGCTGCGACCGGTCCTCGGTGCTGGCCGCCATCGGCGAGGCGGCGCACGTCGCCGCCGAGCTGATCCCGGCCCGCGCGCCGCATTCGGAGGAGATCCGCAACGCCGACGTGCTGCGCATGGTGATCGGCGGCGCCGCGCTGGCCCTGCTCGGGGTGCGCCGCTACGTCTTTGCGCGCCCGCCACTGCTGGGCCCCAGCGGCCGGCTGTTCGCCACCGGCGTCACCGTCTTCACCGGCTACCCCTTCCTGCGGGGCGCGCTGCGCTCGTTGCGCTCCGGGCGGGCCGGAACCGACGCGCTGGTCTCGGCGGCGACCGTGGCCAGCCTTGTGCTGCGCGAGAACGTCGTCGCGCTGACCGTGCTGTGGCTGCTCAATATCGGTGAGTACCTTCAGGATCTGACGCTGCGGCGGACCCGCCGCGCCATCTCCGAACTGCTGCGCGGCAGCCAGGACACGGCGTGGATCCGGCTCGACGACGGCGGCAACGAGGTCCAGGTGCCCATCGACACCGTGCAGATCGGCGACGAGGTGGTGGTGCACGACCACGTGGCCATCCCGGTCGACGGCGAGGTGGTCGACGGCGAGGCGATCGTCAACCAGTCGGCGATCACCGGGGAGAACCTGCCGGTCAGCGTCGTGGTGGGCGCGCACGTGCACGCGGGCTCGGTGGTGGTCCGCGGACGCCTGGTGGTGCGCGCCAGCGCGGTCGGCAATCAGACCACCATCGGCCGCATCATCACCCGGGTCGAGGAGGCCCAGCACGACCGCGCGCCGATCCAGACCGTCGGCGAAAACTTCTCGCGCCGTTTCGTTCCCACCTCGTTCATCGTCTCGGCCATCACGCTGGTCGTCACCGGCGACGTGCGCCGGGCGATGACCATGCTGCTGATCGCCTGCCCGTGCGCGGTGGGGCTGGCCACCCCGACCGCGATCAGCGCGGCGATCGGCAACGGGGCGCGCCGCGGCATCCTGATCAAGGGCGGCTCGCACCTCGAGCAGGCCGGCCGGGTGGACGCGATCGTGTTCGACAAGACCGGCACGCTCACGGTCGGGCGCCCGGTGGTGACCAATATCATTGCGCTGCATAAGGATTGGCAACCCGAGCAGGTGCTGGCGTATGCGGCCAGCTCGGAGATCCACTCCCGGCACCCGCTGGCCGAGGCGGTGATCCGGTCCACCGAGGAACGCCACATCACCATCCCGCCGCACGAGGAGTGCGAGGTCCTGGTGGGGCTGGGCATGCGGACCTGGGCCGACGGCCGGACCCTGCTGCTGGGCAGCCCCGGGCTGCTGCGCGCCGAGAAGGTGCGGGTGTCCAAGAAGGCCTCGGAGTGGGTGGACCGGCTGCGCCGTCAGGCCGAAACCCCGCTGCTGCTGGCCGTCGACGGCAAGCTGGTGGGGCTGATCAGCCTGCGTGACGAGGTGCGTCCCGAGGCGTCCGAGGTGCTGAAGAAGCTGCGCGCCAACGGCATTCGCCGCATCGTCATGCTCACCGGAGATCACCCGGACATCGCCGAGGTGGTCGCGGGCGAGCTCGGGATCGACGAGTGGCGCGCCGAGGTGATGCCGGAGGACAAGCTCGCGGCGGTGCGCGACCTGCAGGACGAGGGCTACACCGTCGGCATGGTCGGCGACGGCGTCAACGACGCGCCCGCGCTGGCCGCCGCCGACATCGGCATCGCGATGGGGCTGGCCGGAACCGACGTCGCCGTCGAGACCGCCGACGTGGCGCTGGCCAACGACGACCTGCACCGGCTGCTCGACGTGCGCGACCTGGGCGCCCGCGCGGTCGACGTCATCCGGGAGAACTACGGCATGTCCATCGCCGTCAACGCCGCCGGGCTGATCATCGGCGCGGGCGGGGCGCTGTCCCCGGTGCTGGCCGCGATCCTGCACAACGCCTCGTCGGTGGCGGTGGTGGCCAACAGCTCCCGGCTGATCCGCTACCGGCTGGACGCGCCGCGCGCCGCGACGAACGGCGAGCGCGCCGGTTAGGGCATCAGCAGCCGCACTCCTGGCCGCGCCAGGCGCGCAGCCCCTGCCAGAGCGCGACACCGGCGATGGCCAGCCCGACGGCCGGGTCGATCCACCACCCGCCGGACCACAGCGCCGTCATCGCGAGGCCGATCAGCACCCCGGCGGCCTGGGCGGCGCACAGGTAGTTCTGGACGCCTTCGGCCTCGGTGGCCCCCGAGCCCAGCCGGGCGCCCAACCGGTGGTTGGCCCGTCCCAGCACCGGCATCAGCACCAGCGCGAGGGCGGTCAGCCCGATGCCGATCGCCGAGGTCTCGGCGTGCCGTTCGGCGGCCAGCTCGCGGATCGACTCGGCGGCGATGTACGGCGCGGTCAACCAGAACGACACCGCCACACCGCGTTGCGCGCGCCGCTCGGCCCGCTCGGAGCAGGCGCGCGCCCCGCTGAACCGCCACACCACCATGGCGCTGGCCAGCGCCTCCGACGCGCCGCCCAGTGCCCAGCCGGTCAGGGCGACGGAGGACACCGACAACCCCTGCCACAGCCCGACGACACCCTCGACCAGCACCACCGCCAGGCTGATCCAGGCCAACCGCCGCGCCCGCGCGGCGCCGCGCCGCCAGTCGACGTCACGCGCCGCGCTGCTCCCGCACTGCTGCTCGAGGACAACCGAAGTGGTCATGGCGCGAGGCTAGCGGCGGCGCGGCGGGCCCCGCCGCCGCAACGCCCGGCCGTGATCGATCTGTGTCGCACCTCGCGACTCGCGCCGCGGCGCCGGTAGTTATTGTGGCTAACCAGTAGAGCGGAAGGGATTTCCTCGATGGCGCGCACCGACGACGACACCTGGGACCTGGCGACCAGCGTGGGAGCGACCGCCACCATGGTGGCCGCCGGGCGGGCCCGGGCCACCCGCGACGGGCTGATCGACGACCGGTTCGCCGAGCCGCTGGTGCGCGCGGTCGGCGTCGACTTCATGACCCGCTGGGCCGCCGGCGAACTGGACTCCGCCGACGTCGACGAGCCCGGCGCCCCGTGGGGCATGCAACGCATGACCGACATGCTCGCCGCCCGCACCCGCTACATCGACGCCTTCTTCGCCGAGGCGGGCGCCCAGAAGGATCCAGCCATCGACCAGGTGGTCATCCTGGCCTCCGGCCTGGACGCGCGCGCCTATCGGCTGGCGTGGGCGCCGGGCACCACGGTGTTCGAGATCGACCAACCGCAGGTCCTCGAGTTCAAGGCCGCCACCATCGCCGAACTCGGCGCCCAGCCGACCGCCGAGGTGCGCGCCGTCCCCATCGACCTGCGCCACGACTGGCCGGCGGCGCTGCGCCAGGCCGGCTTCGACACCGGGCGACCCGCCGCCTGGGCGGCCGAGGGGCTGGTCGGCTTCCTGCCGCCCGAGGCCCAGGATCGCTTGCTGGACAACGTCACCGCCCTGTCCGCCGACGGCAGCCAGCTGGTGGCCGAGGTGTTCGCGAACACCGGCATCAACGGCGACGCCCTGAATGCCGCCAGCGAGAAGTGGCGACGCAACGGCCTGGACATCGCCCTGGGCGAGCTGGGCTTCCCCGGCGAGCGCAATGACGTGGCGACCTACCTGCAGCAGCGGGGCTGGCAGCCGGTCCGCACCCCGCTCAACCAGCTGCTGGCCAACGCCGGGCTGCCGCTGCAGTCGACCGACCCCGATGCGCCTTTCGCCCAGAACTACTACTGCACCGCGGTGCTGAACAAGACGGGGTAGACGATGCCGAACAGCAAGCCCGCCAAGCCACTTGACGGATTCCGCGTGCTCGACTTCACCCAGAACATCGCCGGCCCGCTGGCCGGACAGGTGCTGGCCGATCTGGGCGCCGAGGTCATCAAGATCGAGGCGCCCGTCGGTGAGGCCGCCCGGCACATCACGGCGGTGTTGCCCGGGCGCCCGCCGCTGGCCACCCTGTTCCTTCCCCACAACCGCGGCAAGAAGTCGGTGATGGCCGACCTGCGCAGCGACGAGGCCAAGGAACAGATCCTGCGACTGGTCGACACCGCGGACGTTGTGCTGGAAGGCTTTCGGCCCGGGGTGATGGAACGCCTGGGCCTGGGCCCCGACGAGCTGCAATCGCGCAATCCCAAGCTCATCTACGCGCGCCTTTCGGCCTACGGCGGCAATGGCCCGCAGGGCAGCCGACCGGGCGTCGACCTGATGGTGGCCGCCGAGTCGGGCATGACCACCGGGATGCCCACGCCCACCGGCAAACCCCAGATCATCCCGTTCCAGCTCGTCGACGCCGCCAGCGGTCACGTGCTGGCCCAGGCGGTGCTGGCCGCGCTGCTCAACCGCGAGCGCCACGGCGTCGCCGACGTGGTGCGGGTCGCCATGTACGACGTCGCGGTCAGCCTGCAGGCCAGCCAGCTGACCATCCACCTGAACAAGCCGACCGAGGCCCCCACGCCAGATGCGCCAAAGACCAAGCGGCGCAAGGGCGTTGGATTCGCCACCCAGCCGTCGGACGCGTTCAAGGCCGCCGACGGCTACCTGGTGATCAGCGCGTACGTGCCCAAGCACTGGGACAAGCTGTGCGAGATCATCGGCCGCCCCGACATGCGCGACGACGAGCGGTTCATCGACCAGCGGGCGCGGGCGCTCAACTATCCCGAACTGACCGAGGAACTCGAGAAGGCGCTGGCCGCCAAGACCGCCGACGAATGGGTGCGGCTGCTGCAGGAGGGCGGCCTGATGGCCTGCCACGCCTACACCTGGAAGCAGGTGGTGAGCACCGCGCTGTTCGCCGAGAACGAGCTGGCCCTGCCGGTCGGCGAGGGCGAAGATCGGGTCACCGTAATCCGCACTCCCGCACGCTATTCCAGCTTCGAGGCCTTGTCAGCTGGGTGGGCCACCGACCCGCCCCCGGCCCTCGGCCAGCACACCGAGGAGTATCTGGGCGCAGCGCAGCCCACGCCGTAGGCGTTCACGGCGTCAGTTTGACCACCCGGTTGTTGCCGCGGTCGGCGACGTAGACGTTCTGGTCCTTGCCGACGGTCACCGCCAGCGGAGTGTTGAGCCCGTCGAACGGCATGACCGTCCCGGTGGTCGCGCCCGGAGCGTATTTCACCACGTCGCTCTTGTCGTGCTCGGTGACGTAGACGGTTCCGCTGTTGTCCACCGCGATGCCCCAGGGCACGGACAGGTCGTGGAATGGCAACTCCGACTGGGTGTTTGACGCCGCGTCGAGCTTGACCACCCTGTTGTTGTCGGTGTCCGCGACGTAGACGTTGCCCGCCGGGTCGACGGCCACCCCGTCCGGGTTGTTCAGCCCGTTGAACGGCAGCACGGTCTGGGTCGTGGATCCCGCTGCCATTTTCACCACCCTGCCGTTGCCGCGGTCGGCGACATACACGGCGCCCTGACTGTCGACCGCGACGCCCTCCGGGTAGTTCAGGCCGGTGAACGGCAGTTCCTTCTGACTGTTGGAGCCCGCGGCCATGCTGATCACCCGGTTGTTGAAATCGGCGACGTACACCGTTCCCGCGCCGTCGACGGCCAGGCCCTGTGGCTGGTAGAGCCCGTTGAACGGCAGCACCGTCGTGGCCTGTGAATCCGCCGCCAACTTCACCACCCGGCCGTACATGCCCTGGCTGGTGACGTAGACGTTGCCGGCGCTGTCCAGCGTCACGCCGCCCGGGGAGAGACGGAAGTCAATACCGTTGAAGGGCAACACACTTTGGCCGCCGGTCTGTTTGGAGGGTCCCGACGACCCGGTGGACAGGTAGCCGACGACCGCCACCACGAACGCGACCAGAGCGACCAGGGCGATGGCGCCGACGATGATCCACTGCCTGCGTTTGTTGTCGGTCGGCGCGGCTGGGCGCCCGAAGTCCGGGGCGGGTGGATACGCGCGACCGGATGCCGTTGGGGCGGCGCGGATCAGCGACGGTCGAGGGCCGGACCGTTCGCTTTTCGCACCGCCCGCCGCCGGGGGCAGCGGGCCGGCCACGGTATCGGCGCTCGGCGACGCAGCGTACGCGCCCATTGCCGCGATCTGGCCGTCGCGCAGGATCGTGCTGGCCTTGCGCTGCTCGGCGGTGGTCAGCGCGTCGTGGGCGGCGGAGGCGAATTCGCCCGCGGTGCGATAGCGGTCCTCGGGGCGTTTGGCCATGCCCTTGGCGATCACCTGATCCAGGGCGGGCGGAAACGCGCCGGGGCGCAATTGGCTGGGCGGCGGGGCCGTCTTGGTCAGGTGCGCGGCGACCAGCCGTTCGACGGTGTCGGCCCGGTGGGGCGGCGAGCCGGTCAGGCACTCGCTCAAAACGCATGCGAGCGAGTAGATGTCGACGCTATGGGTGACCTCGTCGTCGGTGAATCGTTCCGGGGCCATGTAGTAATACGTTCCGATAGCGGTCCCGACCTGGGTCAGCCCCGGATCCGACGCGGCCCGTGCGATGCCGAAATCCGCCAGGTAGGCGAAGTCGCTGGGGGTGACCAGGATGTTGCCCGGTGTGACGTCGCGGTGCGTGACTCCGGTGGCGTGCGCGGCGTCCAGCGCGGCGGCGACCTGGCTGATGATGGCGATCGCCCGCGGCGGGGCCAACGGCCCGTCCCGATGCAACAGCGTGGCCAGATTGACGCCGTCGACGAGGCGCATGTCCACGTAAAAGCGTCCGTCGAACTCGCCGTAGTCGTGGATCGGCACCACATGCGGTTCGGTCAGCCGTCCCGCAATATCGGCCTCGCGCCGCAGCCGCGCACGGAACTCCGGGTTGCCGGAAAACTGCTGCGAGATCAGCTTCAGGGCCACCATGCGACCCTTGCGGGTGTCCTCGGCCTCGTACACCTCGCCCATGCCGCCCTGGCGCAGTAGTCGCACCAGCCGGTAGGGCCCGAACCACGACCCGACCCGCGCGGCCGGCGCGCCATCGCTCACCGTCGAGCCTCCTTACCGTCAGGAAATCGCATTGACCGCGCTCGACAGCTTCGCCGTGAACGAGCTGGGCAGCGGGATGGAACCGTACTGGTCCAAACCGTCCTGCCCCGGACCGATCGCCGCCTGCATGAACGCCTTCACCGCCGCGCCCGTGGCCGCGTCCGGGTACTTCGAGCAGACGATTTCATACGTCGCGAGCACGATCGGGTACGCGCCCTGCTGGGTCGGCTTGTAGAACGACGAGGTGTCCAGCACCAGGTCGTTGCCCTGGCCACTGACGGTCGCCCCGGCGATCGTCTTCTCGACGGACTCCTTGGTGATCGGCACCGCGTCCGGGCCCGCCGACGTGATGATCGACGCCATGGTCAGCTGCTTGCCCACCGCGAAGGACCACTCGTTGTAGGTGATCGACCCGTCGGTGTTCTGCAGCAGTGCGGAGGTGCCGTTGTTCCCGCTGGCGCCCTGCCCGACCCCGCCGGTGAACGCCTCGCTGGTGCCCTTGCCCCAGGCGCCGTTGGACGCGCCGTCGAGGTACTTCTGAAAGTTGGCGGTGGTGCCGGACTTGTCGCTGCGGAAGATGACCGCGATAGGCGTCGACGGCAGGTTCAGGCCCGGGTTGATGACCTTCAGCGCCGGGTCGTCCCACTTGGTGATGGCGCCGTTGAAGATCTTCGCGACGGTGGGACCATCCAGCTTCAGCCCGTTTACCCCGGAGAGGTGGTAGGTGACCGCGATCGGCCCGAACACGGTGGGCAGGTCCCAGGCCGGCGAGCCGCATCGCTGCGCCGCCCGGTCGTACTGACCGGTCGAGGGGTCCAGGGGGATATCGGAACCGGCGAGGTCGGTCTGGTTGTTGAGGAACTGGGTCAGGCCGGCGCCGGAGCCGTTCGCGTTGTAGTCCAGCGTGTAGCCGGGGCAGGCGCGGACGTAGGCGTAGACGAACTGTTCGATCGCGTTCTGCTGCGCGGTCGAGCCGCTGTCTTTGAGCACCTTCTTGCCGCCGCAGTCCACCGACGCCGGCTTGCCCCCGGAGCCCGACGAGTTCGAGTGGTCGCCACAGCCCGTCAGCGCCAGGGCGGTCACGGCCGCCAGGCTCAGCGCTGTGCCGTATCGAGCGAGCCTCACGCAACTCCTTCGCACCTCGCGGCGGGGGACGCGGGGCATCGCCGCCGGCTACTGCCCAGGGGACAACAAAAGTTAACCAATCGTGAATATACAAACCCTTGACATCCAATAAGAGGTAACTGTGTGCCCGCTGTTCGCCGGGAGGCACGTAGCATCGAACGCTGATGAGAGGCCCAGAACCGTGTTCCTGCTGCTGATCGTGCTGGGTTGGTTGCTCGGCTGGTTATCGCGGCGGGCGCCGCGCGATCAGCTCCCGTTGCCCGGGAGCCGCACCACCTGAACGAAGAACTCGTCGATCTGCCGGACGGCCTTCATGAACTGATCGAGGTCGACGGGTTTGGTGACGTAGGCGTTCGCGTGCAGCTTGTAGCTCTTGAGGATGTCCTCCTCCGCCGAGGAGGTGGTGAGCACCACGACCGGGATGCGGGCCAGGTCGGGATCCGACTTGATCTTCTCCAGCAGCTGACGGCCGTCGTACTTGGGCAGGTTCAAATCGAGCAGGATGAGGTCGGGGCGCGGGGCGTCGGCGTATTCACCCCGCCGGTAGAGGTAGTTGAGGCCTTCCTCCCCGTCGTGGGCGACGTGCAGCCGGTTCTTGAGCTTGTTGTGCTCGAACGCCTCTCGCGTGATCAGCTCGTCGCCCGGGTCGTCCTCGACGAGCAGGATGTCGATCGCTCTGCCTTCGGGTGTCGTCATTGATGCGCTCCTTCCAAAGCGACCGGGTCTTCTTCGTCGACGGGTTCGGGCATGGGCAGGGTGAATTCGAACCGGGTCCCGTCGGTGTAGGACGTGTCGATCCGGACGGTGCCGCCGTGGTGCTCGATGATCTTCTTGACCAGGGCCAAGCCAACTCCGGTGCCGGCGTACACATCCCGGCCGTGCAGCCGCTGGAAGATCACGAAGACCTTGTCGGAGAACTCCTCGGGGATGCCGATGCCGTTGTCCGCCACGCTCAGCAGCCACTGCCCGTCGTGCGTGCCGGTGCCGGGCACGCATTCGATGACGATGCGGGGGCGACGATCCTTGTGCCGGAACTTGATCGCGTTGCCGACCAGGTTCTGCCACAGCATCGTCAGCAGCATCGGATCCCCGACGATCTGCGGGAGCGGCTCCGGGCGCACGATTTCGGCGTCAGCCTCCTCGATCGCCACGGCCAGGTTGGCCAGGCCGGCATCCAGCGTCGCGTCGAGGGCCACCTCGGTTTCGGTGGTGCCCAGCCGGCCGACCCGGGAGA
The DNA here is from genome assembly GCF_001673415.1 of Mycobacterium sp. 1165196.3. Taxonomy (NCBI): domain Bacteria; kingdom Bacillati; phylum Actinomycetota; class Actinomycetes; order Mycobacteriales; family Mycobacteriaceae; genus Mycobacterium; species Mycobacterium sp. 1165196.3. Next base: position 10,416 of record NZ_LZLU01000053.1, read on the forward strand.
AGGTGAGCAGGTCGTTGATCAGCGCCTGCATGCGCTTGGCGCCATCGACCGCGAAGCCGATGTATTCGATGCCGCGCTCGTCCAGCTGGTCGCCGTAACGCTTTTCCAGCAGCTGACAGAACGACGCGACCTTGCGCAGCGGCTCCTGCAGGTCGTGGGAGGCGACGTAGGCGAACTGCTCGAGTTCGGTGTTGGATCGGCGCAATTCGGCGGCCTGCTCGTCCAGTTGCGCCTGGGCGCTTTGCGACACCGCGAGCTCCTCGACCATGCGCTTGCGCATGTTCTCCACGTCGATCGCCATGTTCCGGATGTCCCTGGGCCGCCGCGGGGGCGAGATCGTCTCGTCGAAGTTGCCCTCGGTGATCCGCCGGCAGGCCGCGGCCAGCGCCGCGATCGGCCGGGTGATCGCCGCGCGACTGAGCAACCCCAGCGCCGTGGCGGCGCCGATGATTATCAGCACCGTGGCGCCCAGCACCCAGTCGCGCCAGCCGTTGATCTCGTTGAGCTCGTCGATGGCAGCCGTTCTGGCCACCGCGAGGTGCGTGTTCTGCGTTTCGAAAAGTGCACGCAGATGATCGAATTTGACCTTGCCCATGTCGGCCGTGCGGGGGCTCACGTAGGTCGGGGTCCTGGGAGCCACGTTGGCGATCAGCGGCTCGGCATAGTTCGTCCGCCAGTCGGCGGCGGCGGCTTCCACCGCGTCCAGATCGGCCATCAGCTCCGCGCGGCCACCCACCAGACGCCGAACCTCGCTGGTCGCATCCTGTTCGGCGCGCTGCCCGTCGTAATACGGCGCGAGGAACTGCCGGTCGGCGGTGATCAGGTAGCCGCGCATGCCCGTCTCCTGGTCACGCACCGCCGACTGCAAACGCGCCGCTGCGACGCGCGCAGGCTGAATGTTCTGGGCCAACTCGCGCGACACCTCGTCGGTGCGGTGCAGTAACGCCGCGCCGACCAGCGCCCCGACCAGCACCGTGGCGCCCAAGATCCACAGCACGAGCGCCAGCCATCCCCGCACGGTGAGGTCGGTCAACCGATGCGGACGCGATGCCGTCACGGGGTCGTCCTCTCCAGCCGCAGCACGGCGATGTCATCGGTGAGGCCGCCGCGGGGCTGCGCGAGTTCCTGCGCCCCGTTGATCAGCGCGTCGACGAACTCGGGGCCGGGCCGGTTGGCGTGCCTGCGGGCCAGGGCGAGCAGGCCGTCCTCGCCGAGGCGTTGCGTGCCTTCGCCCGAATACCCCTCGTAGAGCCCGTCGGTCAGCAACAGCAGGCCCTCACCCGCGCGCAGCTCCAGCTCCTCCTGCGGCCAGTGCCCGGCCCCCAGGCCCAGCGCCGGGCCGCCCGGCGGCTCCAGCCACTGCACGGTCCCGCCGGCCTGCAGCAACATCCCGGGATGGCCGGCGCGGATGACGCTGACCCGCGGGCTGTCCGGGGAGATCTCCAGCGTGAGCACGGTCGCGAAAATGCCGGTGCCGGTGCGTTCCGAGTACAAGACCCGCTCGAGCTGGCGCATCAATTCGACGCCGTGCACACCGGCGAAGGTGAGCGCGCGAAAGGCGATGCGCAGGGCCGCGCCCAGCGCCGCCTCGTGCGGGCCGTGCCCGGCGACGTCGCCGATCAGCACGTGCACGACCCGGTCGGGCGTCTGGACGACGTCGTAGAAATCCCCACACAGCAAAGCGTCTTCGCGGCTCGGCCGGTATCGGGCGACGATGTCGACGCCCGGGTTGTCCAGCAGCAGCGGCGACGGCAGCAGCCCGCGTTCCAGCAGCGCGTTCTCCCGGGCCCGCAGCTGCGTCGCGTGCAGATCGGCGGCGATCAGCTCGGCACGCTTGCGCTCGATCGCGTAGAGCAGCGCGCGGCGCAGCATCTCCGGCTCGACCCGGCCCTTGACGAGGTAGTCCTGGGCGCCGGCGGCGACGGCCGACGCCCCGAAGTATTCGTCGTTCAGCCCGGTCAGCACCACGATCGGGACGGTCGCGTCGAGGCTGGCGATGCGGTTCAACGCGTCGATCCCGCTGGCGTCGGGCAGGTGCAGATCCAGCAGCACGCAGTCGGGCCGCGCGGACACCAGCTCGCGTTCGGCGTGCGCCATCGACTTCGCCCACACCACGCGGATGTCGGTGACCGCGTCGGTGATCAGGTCTTCCACCAGCACCGCGTCGGCACGGTCGTCCTCGACCAACAGCAACGACAACGACTGCCAACTCGCCGTCGGGGTGGCTGCAGCGCGCGTCGGTATCAATTCCCGGCCATCTGTGAACGGGCAGGGGAAGTCATGTTCTGCACAGCAGACCCCCTTGCCGCGACAAGACCCTTTGCTCCGTGAGGTGGTCGGAGGTGAGTCGGTGGCTGTTTACCGACCGTCGGTGTGGACTTCACGCACCGAGTGGAGATCCTAAGCGGTGCGGCTCGGCATTTCGCAAGAGCATCGCCGGAAGGCGATCAGCGCAGCAGCGCCCGTGACATCACGACGCGCTGAATCTGGTTGGTGCCCTCGTAGATTTGGGTGATCTTGGCGTCGCGCATCATCCGCTCGACGGGGAAGTCGACGGTGTAGCCGGCGCCCCCGAAGAGCTGCACCGCGTCGGTGGTGACCTCCATCGCGACGTCGGAGGCCAGGCACTTGGATGCGGCGGAGATGAAGCCCAGGTTGGATTCGCCACGCTCGGCGCGGGCGGCGGCGTGGTACACCATCAGCCGCGCGGACTCGACCTTCATGGCCATGTCGGCGAGCATGAACTGCACGCCCTGGTTGTCGCTGACCGGACGGCCGAATTGCTTGCGATCCTTGGTGTAGGCGATGGCGGCGTCCAGCGCGCCCTGGGCGATGCCGACCGCCTGGGCGCCGATGGTGGGCCGGGTGTGGTCCAGCGTCGCCAGCGCGGTCTTGAAGCCGGTACCGGGTTCGCCGATGATCCGGTCACCCGGGATGCGACAGTTCTCGAAGTACAGCTCGGTGGTCGGCGAGCCCTTGATGCCCAGTTTCTTCTCCTTGGGCCCGACCGAAAAGCCCTCGTCGTCCTTGTGCACCATGAACGACGAGATGCCGTTGGCGCCCTTGTCCGGGTCGGTCACGGCCATCACCGTGTACCAGCTCGACTTGCCGCCGTTGGTGATCCAGCACTTGGCGCCGTTGAGGATCCAGTCGTCGCCGTCGGCCTTGGCGCGGGTCCGCATCGAGGCCGCGTCGCTGCCGGCCTCGCGCTCGCTCAGCGCGTAGGACGCCATCGCGGTTCCGTCGGCGATCGACGGCAGCACCTGCTTCTTCAGCTCGTCCGAGCCGCGCAGGATCAGCCCCATCGTGCCCAGCTTGTTGACCGCCGGAATCAGCGAGGCCGAGGTGTCCACGCGGGCGACTTCCTCGATCACGATGCAGGCGGCCACCGAGTCCGCGCCCTGCCCGCCGTACGCCTCGGGCACGTGCACGGCGTTGAAACCGGAGGCGATCAGCGCCTCCAGCGCCTCCTCGGGAAACCGGGAGTTCTCGTCCACGTCGGCGGCGTGCGGGGCGATCTCCTTTTCCGCCAGGGCGCGGATCGCGGCCCGCAATTCGGTGTGCTCCTCGGGCAATTGGAACAAATCAAAGGTGGGGTTTCCGGCCCATCCAGCCATCTCGGCCTCCTAATACACTCTGCCGACATGCCCGGCTTCTCTGCGGGCGCGGCCCGCCTCGTCGCCAGGCTACTAGCCGGTAACTTTACCCTGACGCTGCTGCAGCGCCTCATCCTTGGCCCGCACGCTCTCGGCCAGCTGGTCCTGGAACTCCACGAGCCGCGCCCGCAGCGCCGGGTCCGACGAACCGAGGATGCGCACGGCCAGCAGGCCCGCGTTGCGGGCTCCCCCGATGGAGACCGTGGCCACCGGGACACCGGCGGGCATCTGCACGATCGACAGCAGCGAGTCCAGGCCGTCCAAGCGCGCCAGCGGCACCGGCACGCCGATCACCGGCAGCGGCGTGGCCGACGCGACCATGCCGGGCAGGTGCGCGGCGCCCCCGGCGCCGGCGATGATCACCTCGATGCCGCGCCCGGCCGCGTCGCGCGCGTAGTCGAACATCACCTGCGGGGTGCGGTGCGCCGAGACCACCCGAACCTCGGCCGGCACGTCGAACTCGGCCAACGCCGCCGCGGCGTCGGCCATCACCGACCAGTCGCTGTCGCTGCCCATGATCACGCCGACCCTGGCCCGATTAGTCATGTGGATCCCATCCGTCCGTCCACTGCGCGTGTGACAACCAGTGTGCCGCCAGCTCGGCGCGTTCCCGCAGCTTCGCGACGTAGTCCCGATCCGCCGGCTTGGAGCCGACGAAGTTGATGTGGCCGACCTTGCGGCCGGGTCGTTCCTGTTTGCCGTACAGGTGCACGCGGGCGTCGGGCATCCGCGCGAACAGGTGGTGCAGCCGCTCGTCGACGCTCATCCGCGGGATTTCGGGGGCGCCCAGCACGTTGGCCATCACCGTCACCGGGGCCAGGGCGTCGGTGTCGCCGAGCGGATAGTCCAGCACCGCACGCAGATGCTGCTCGAACTGGCTGGTGCGCGACCCGTCCATGGTCCAGTGCCCCGAGTTGTGCGGCCGCATCGCCAGCTCGTTGACCAGCAGCTCGCCCTCCACGGTCTCGAACAGCTCGACGGCGAGCACCCCGACCACGCCGAGCTCGCCCGCCAGCCGCAGCGCCAGCTGCTGCGCGGCGGCGGCCTGCTCGCCGGACAGCTCCGGCGCGGGCGCGATCACCTGCACGCAGATCCCGTCCCGCTGCACGGTCTCGACGACC
>NZ_LZLU01000054.1:0-29080 GCF_001673415.1 Mycobacterium sp. 1165196.3
TGGGCGTCAGCGTGGCGGCCGCCGTCGCCCTGGCGGATCTGGGCAGGGGCTTTCACAAGGCGGCCAGCAGCCCGCACACCACCTGGGTGCTGTACGCGGTCATCATCGTCTCGGCCCTGATCATCGCGGGCGCCATCCCGATCCTGTTGCGGGCCCGCCGGATATCGCAGTCCGAGCCGGCCGCTCAGGCGATGACCGCGCCGGCACGCGGGCCGTCACGACCTGCGGTGCAGCTGGGGACCGGCGCCCTGCGCACCAAACCCGAGCGAGCCGCCACGGTGCAAACGGCGCCGGTATCGGGCGCCGAGTGGTCGGGCGAGGCGGTCGACCGAGTGTGGTTGCGCGGCACCGTGATACTGACCGGCACCATGGGCGCGGCGCTGATCGCGGTCGCGGCGGCGACCTACCTGATGGCGGTCGGACACGACGGCGCGTCCTGGCTCGGCTACGGGCTCGCCGGCGTCATCACCGCCGCGATGCCGGTGGTCGAGTGGCTGCACATCCGCCAGCTGCGCGGCGTCGTCGCCGACCAGTAGCCGCCGACGGCAACGGGGTTGGCAGGCGGGGGAGGATGTGCCGGTCCCGTCGCGTCAGCGCACTCGACACGTAAACCGTTGCGACGACACGCCGTGCGTCGTCGCAATGGTTTACGTCTCGCGTTGTGGGCGCGCTCCACGCAACCGGGCAACGCAAGCAACGCGACCGGGTGCAGGATTGCCCGGCTCCCGCGTCGGCCACGAAGAAGCCGATGAGGAGCCGGGCCGTCCGGGCTAGCTAGTGCTCGCCGTTGGTCGAGCCGTTGGTGGAACCGTTCGTCGAGCCGTTGAGGCCGTCCTGGTGCTCGCGCAGCGCGGTCAGGGCGCGTTGCTCGGAGCCGTGCGCCGCCTCCCGCAGCGCCGCGTCCTCGGACGCCGGGTCGGCGAACAGGAAGCTGCCGCTACCGGGGGATCCACCCGAGCCCAGCTTGTTCATCTTCTTGGGCAGGGGCGCACCCTGGTACGCCAGCGGCAGCGGGTGGCCGTGGTCGTCGACCGGGCCCAGCGGCTGGTGCAGCTCGATGTAGGCGCCGTGCGGCAGCCGCTTGATGATGCCGGTCTCGATGCCGTGCTCGAGCACCGCGCGGTCGCTGCGCTGCAGTCCGATGCACCACCGATAGGTGATGAAGTAGACCACCGGCGGGACGATCACCATGCCGATGCGCCCGATCCACGTCGTCGCGTTCAGCGAGATGTCGAACTTGAACGCGATGATGTCGTTCATCGCGCACAGCGTCAGCAACATGTAGAACGCGATCGCCATGGCGCCGATCGACGTGCGCACCGGCACGTCGCGCGGGCGCTGCAGCAGGTTGTGGTGCGCATAGTCACCGCTGAACCGCTTCTCCAGGAACGGGTAGACGATCAGCAGACCGAACACCCCACCCATGATCAGCGCCACCCAGACCACCGCCGGAATGGTGTGGTGCCAGAAGTAGAACTCCCACGGCGGCCAGATGCGGGCCAGGCCTTCGGTCCACATCATGTAGAAGTCCGGCTGCGAACCGGCCGAGACGTGAGATGGCTTGTAGGGGCCCAGGTTCCAGATCGGGTTGATCTGCAGCAGACCACCGAGCAGGCCCAGCACGCCGACGATCGCGGCGAAGAACGCGCCGGACTTGACCGCGAACACCGGCATCACGCGCACGCCGACCACGTTGTGCTCGGTGCGGCCGGGGCCGGGGAACTGGGTGTGCTTCTGGAACCACACCATGGCCAGGTGCAGCCCGATCAGGGCCAGGATGATCCCGGGCAGCAGCAGGATGTGCAGGGCGTACATCCGCGGGATGATGTAACCCGCTGTGGCGCATTCGTTTCCGACGCCACCGCAGGGGAAGTCACCGCCGAACAGGGCCCAGTGCAGCCAGGTGCCGATCACCGGCATGCCCAACGTGATCGAGGACAGCGCGGCGCGCAACCCGATGCCGGACAACAGGTCGTCGGGCAGCGAGTAGCCGAAGTAGCCCTCGAACATGGCCAGGATCAGCAGCAGCGAACCGATGACCCAGTTGGCCTCACGCGGCCGCCGGAAGGCGCCGGTGAAGAAGATGCGGGCCAGGTGCACCATGATCGACGCGGAGAAGATCAGCGCGGCCCAGTGGTGGACCTGACGCACGAACAATCCGCCGCGCACCTCGAAGGAGATGTCGAGGGTCGACGCGAAGGCCTTCGACATGTCCACGCCGCGCAGCGGCTGATAGGCGCCGTTGTAGGTGATCTCGGCCATGGACGGATCGAAGAACAGCGTCAGGTAGACGCCGGTGAGCAGTAGCACGATGAAGCTGTACATCGCGATCTCGCCCAGCAGGAACGACCAGTGCGTGGGGAAGACCTTGTTGAGCTGTCTGCGCACCGCGGCCGACGGGTGATAACGCGTGTCGATGTCCTCGCCCTGACGGGCCAGGACATCGCCGATCTTCGGGGGACTCAGTTTCGGACTCATGTTGTCGTCCTCTCCCAGAATGCCGGTCCGACGGGCTCGACGAAGTCGCCGTTGGCGACCAGATACCCGTTGGTGTCGATGGTGATCGGCAGTTGCGCCAACGCACGCGCGGCCGGCCCGAAAATCGGCTTGGCGAAGTGCAGCGCGTCGAACTGCGACTGGTGGCACGGGCACAGGATCCGGTAGGACTGCTCCTCGTACAGCGATGCGGGGCAGCCCAGGTGCGAGCACACCTTGGTGTAGGCGAAGAACTCACCGAAGTTGAAGCTCTCCTGGCCCTGCCGTTTGACCACGCGGCCCATGTCGGTGGGCCGAATCCTGATGAGCATCACCGGGTTTCGCACACCCTGGTTGATGGCCCGCAGCTTCTCCTGCGATTCGGGGGTGGTGCCGTCCCCGTCGGACTCGCGCCACGGGAAGACGGTTTCCATGCCGCCGGCGTCGAGGTCTTCGGGGCGCATCTTGACGAACGGCGAGGTGGAGGCCGAGCCCGTCGCGCGCGCCAGATAGATGGTCTCGCCGTGATAGCGCGGGGTCCACCCCGAGGTCCACAGCACGGCCTTCTTGCCGTCGGCGGTCGGCACCACCGGCTTCCACGGGTTCTTGATCAGTCCGCCGGCAAACGCGACCAGGGTGGACAGGCCGAACGCGCCCAGCCCCATCCCCAGCGAAAGGCCGATCAGCTTGCGCCGCCCGACCGTCGATCCCTGATACGCGTCGGCCAGGTTCGCCACCACCGTCTTGCGGTCGACGTCGCGCGAGGCGCCGTCGTGGCGGTCCTGGATCGAAATCTCTTCCGGGATAAAGCGTTTCTGGTACAGGATGACGCCGACGCCGATCGACAGGATCGCCATCCCGAATGTCAGCCCGTAGAGCGGGGTGGCCAGGTCATAGAGGAAGCTGCCGGCCTCCTCCTTCGGCTTGTACTCCCACGGCCAGAACAAGAAGATCAGCAGCAGCGCCAGGCCGAAGAACCCGCCCAGCAAAAGCCAGACGGCGACGCCACGCTCGGCGCGCTTTTCGGCCTTGGTGCCCTCGATCGGCCAGCGGGGCTCCTTGAACACCGTCTCGACGCCATCCAGCTTGCCGCCCAGGGCCACCAGTTCCTGCTGCGACATGGCGGCCAGGGCCGCGTCATCGGGCTCGCGCTCGCCGGTGCCCTGCGGGCTCCCGCCGGTGTCAGAGCCGCGAACGTCCGCCTCACTCATTTGCGCCGCTCCTCCTCATCGCTTCGCTCTGCATCGTCTCGGCGCGGCTCATGCTCGTGCCCCAATCCACAGTGCCAGCCCGATGGCGGCGACCATCCCGATGATCCAGGCGGCCATGCCCTCGGGTGCGGGCCCGAATCCGCCGAGGCCGTAACCGCCCGGCTGGCGCTCCTCGGTCACCGCCTTGATGTAGCCGATGATGTCCTTCTTGGCCTCGAACGACAGCTGACGGTCGGAGAACTTCGGCATGTTCTGCGGACCGGTCCGCATGGCCGCCAGGATCTGCTGCTCGTTGGCGGGCTCGAGGTCCGGCGCGTACTTACCCGACGACAGCGCCCCGCCCTTGCCGGTGAAGTTGTGGCACGACGAGCAGTTCAGCCGGAACAGGTCACCGCCGCGTCCCAGGTCCTGGCCGCGCAGCGAGCGCATCGCCAGGCTGCCGTCCGGGTTGCGCACCGTCGTTGGGCCGCCGCCGTTGGCCTGCACGTAGGCGCCCAGGGCGTCGACCTGCGCCTCGTCGAAGATCGGTTCCTTGCGCGGCGCCTGGGCCTCGCCGGTCATCGCGGGCATCCGGCCGGTGGAGACCTGGAAGTAGACGGCTTCCTCGCCGACGCCGATCAGGCTCGGCCCGCGGTCGGGCACGCCCTGCAGGTTCGCGCCGTGGCAGGACACGCACGACGTGTCGAACAGCTGCTTGCCGGTGCGCAGCAGCGCCGAGTTCGACTCGTCCGCGACGGCCACCTGCGGCCGCGGCGTCAGGATGGCGGCCAGGCCACCGGCGATGGTCAGCGCGATCAGCAGCAGCAGGCCGCCGGACAACCGGCGACGCAGCCGCCGCCGCGAACGGTCGCGCTGCGCCTGCGGCGCCTTGGCCGCACCGGATCGGGTCGATCCCAGTTTCTTCAACCGAGCACTCCTGTTCGTCCAGCGCCTGCTCATCGGATGAAATAGATCACGGCGAACAGCGCGATCCACACGATGTCGACGAAATGCCAGTAGTACGAGACGACGATGCTGGCCGTCGCCTGCGCCGGCGTGAACTTGCTCATCGCGGTGCGGGCCAGCAAGAAGATGAAGGCGATCAATCCGCCGGTGACGTGCAAACCGTGGAATCCGGTCGCCAGGTAGAACACGCTGCCGTAGGCGCTGCCGGGGATGGTGGTCCCGTGCGTCACCAGATGGTAGTACTCGTAGCCCTGTCCGCAAACGAAGAATAGGCCCATCAGGAAGGTGAGCACGTACCAGCGGCGCAGCCCGAACACGTCGCCGCGCTCGGCCGCGAACACCCCCATCTGGCAGGTAAACGACGACGCGATCAGCACCAATGTCACGGGGACGGCCTGGTACAGGTTCAGCTCGGTCGGCGGCGGCGGCCACTTTCCGCCCGATTGGGCGCGAGCGGTGAAGTACATCGCGAAGAGGCCAGCAAAGAACATCAGCTCGCTGGAAAGCCAGACGATGGTGCCGACGCTGACCATGTTGGGTCGGTTCAGCGAATGCACCCGCGACGTAATTGCAGTACCCGAAGTCCCGGCAGCGCTGGTCACATACGCAAGTATGACGCTTTGTAGTTGTTGAACTCCACCCGGGGCGGCAATTGAGGTCTGGGGCGTCGCGCTCGCGCCCGTCGCGCTCGACGGTTGGGGCCGGTGTGGTGCTCGTGGGACCATCGGCGCGTGGCTTCGTCATCGCACGCTTCGCCGTCCCCGGCCGCGCCGTCCGGCGCGCCGGCGCCGTCGTGGCCGCAGGTCCTGTCGCGTCTGACGGGCGGTGAGGACCTGTCCCGCGGGCAGGCCGCCTGGGCCATGGACCAGATCATGGCCGGCGACGCCAGCCCGGCCCAGATCGCGGCCTTCGCGGTGGCGATGCAGGTGAAGGTTCCCACCTCGGCCGAAGTCATCGAGCTGGCCGACGTCATGCTCGACCACGCGCTGCCGATGCCCGCCATCCGCGACGACACCGTCGACATCGTGGGAACCGGTGGCGACGGCGTCAACACCGTGAACCTGTCCACCATGGCGGCGATCGTCGCCGCGGCCGCCGGGGTGCCGGTGGTCAAACACGGCAACCGGGCGTCATCGTCGCTGTCCGGCGGCGCCGACACGCTCGAGGCGCTCGGCGTCCGGATCGACCTGAGGCCCGACGAGGTCGCGCGCAGCCTCGCCGAGGTGGGCATCGGGTTCTGCTTCGCGCCGCTGTTTCATCCGTCCTACCGGCACACCTCCGCGGTGCGCCGCGAGATCGGCGTGCCGACGGTGTTCAATCTCCTTGGGCCGCTTACCAATCCGGCGCGGCCGCGGGCGGGCTTGATCGGCTGCGCGTTCGCTGACCTCTCCGAGGTGATGGCGGGCGTGTTCGCCGCCCGCCGGTCCAGCGTGCTGGTGGTGCACGGTGACGACGGGCTCGACGAGTTGACGACCACCACGACCAGCACCATCTGGCGGGTGCAGGCGGGCACGGTGGACAGGCTGACGTTCGATCCGGCCGGATTCGGTTTCCCCCGAGCCGATCTCGACGACCTGCTGGGCGGTGACGCGCAGGCCAACGCGGCCGAGGTGCGCGCGGTGCTGGGCGGCGGCAAGGGCCCGGTGCGCGACGCCGTCGTGCTCAATGCCGCCGGCGCCATCGTCGCGCACGCCGGGTTATCCAGCCGCGCTGAATGGTTGCCGGCGTGGGAGGACGGGTTGGCCCGCGCCTGCGCGGCCATCGATTCCGGTGCGGCCGAACACCTGCTCGCGCGATGGGTGCGGTTCGGCGAGCAGGTCTGAGTCCCGGAGGTCTTGGGCCGCAACCTGTTCTGCGGCCAGCCGCGCCGAGCGGGCCGTCGCGGCCCACGCCGACCAGGCACCGGCCGACCGCAGCGGGGAAGCCCAGCCGTCCTCGGCGACCCTGACGATGCGCACGCCGGGCGCGGTCAACCAGCGCGTGATCAGCGCGGTCTCCTCGACCAGCGCGCCGCCCAGGGGGCCCGGCGTGGGCAGAATCGCTTGTGCCCCAGCGACAATCGCGTCGACGACCGGCATCGGGGGCACGCCGCGCCTGGCGCTGCCCGCCGCGGCGAGCTGACCGTGGCGGATGACGGCCAGCTGATAGCCACCCTGGCCGTCGGGCGCGGCCGCGATCAGCTCGGGCAGCGCCGCCAGCGCGCGCAGCCGCTGCCCGCGCCACAGCGTCTCGACCGCGGTGACGATGCGGTCGCGCAGCCGCGCGGCGCTCTCGAAGTGATGCCGCTGCGCGAGCACGCCGACCTGGTCCACCGCCGAGCGCAGCGTGCCGTTGTCCGCGCCGTCGATCAACGCCGCGACCCGCGCGACGGCGCCGGCGTACTGGGTGGCGGTCACGCCGCGCGCGGCCGGGCACGGCGACACCTCCGCCTCGGGGCACGACGGCCCGTGCAACGCCGAGCGCCCCAGCCGGTTGGTGCAGGTGCGCAGGCCGGTGAACCGGGCCAGCAGGGCGGCGGTGTCGGCGGCGTCGGCGCGGGCCCGAAACGGGCCGACGGCCCGCTCGTGTCGCGGCGCCCGCACCACCGCCAGGCGGGGAAAGGCCTCGTCGGTCAGCGCCACCCACCACCATCGGTGCGGAAACCTGGACCGCCGGTTGTATGGCGGGGCGTGCGCGGCCAGCAGCCGCAGCTCGCGCACGCCGGCCTCCAGCGCATGGGCGCACTCGACGTGGTCGACCGACTCTGCCAGCGCGACCATCTCCTTCATCCGGCCGCGCGGGTCGGCGCCGGTGAAGTACTGGCCGACCCGTCGTCGCAGGTCGACGGCGGTGCCGATGTAGAGCGTCTCGCCCGACGGCCCGCGGAACAGATACACGCCGGGCCGGCGCGGCAGTCCCTCGGCGAGCACCCGCTTGCGGCGCTGCGCGGGTGTCACGTCGGGCAGGTAGGCGCGCAGGTCGGCGTAGGTGTGCACGCCCTGGTTGCCCACCCGCTCGATGAGGGCGTGCAGCACGTCGACGGTGGCGCGGGCGTCGTCGAGGGCGCGGTGGGTGGGCTGAGTGGCCACCGCGAACAGCCGGGCCAGGGCGGCCAGCCGGACGCTGGGCGCTTCCTCGCGGGACAGCACCCGGCGGGCCAGCCGGACCGTGCACAGCACCTGCGGGCGCGGCCAGGCGATGTCGCACCGTTGCGCGGCCGCCCGTAGGAAGCCGACGTCGAACCCGGCGTTGTGGGCGACCAGCACCGTGCCGTGGTCCAGGCCGGCGAACTCGAAGAACATCGGCAGCACCGCGTCGATGGCCGGTGCGTCGCAGACCATCGCGGTGGTGATGCCGGTCAGCTGCACGACCTGGGGCGGGATGCTGCGCTGCGGATCCACCAGCGTGGCGAACTCGCCGAGCACCACGCCGCCGCGCACCTTGACCGCCCCGATCTCGGTGATGGCGTCGGGGGCGGTTCCCCCGGTGGCCTTGGTGCGCCCACCGGTGGTCTCCAGGTCCACGACGACGAACGTGGTCTCGCGCAGGGACAGCTCGTCGGGCGTGAACGGTGCCCCGACGTCGGCGAAGCTCAGCTGCGTCGCGCCCCGGGAAGCCACGGCGGTGACGTTAAGCCCGACGACCGACACCCGGGCGGCTCCCACGCCGGAGCGCGGGGACGGATACCTGTCGGTGGCCGCGGTTACGGTTCGGGCAGTCCGGCGTGATGTTCGCTGACCCACTGTGCCGGAGCCCAAGCGAGAGGACCCACCCCGATGGCACCACGAACCGAACCCACCGACATCGGCATGACGCCGCCCGACCCGGGGACGCCGGTGGTGATCGACTGCGACGAGTGCGCGGTGCGCGGCCCCGGCTGCCGCGACTGTGTCGTCAGCGTGATACTCGGGGTTCCGGATACTTTATTGCAGGACGAGCGAGCGGCTTTGGAGGTTCTCGCCGAGGCCGGGTTGGCGCCGCGCCTTCGGCTTGTCCCGATTCGTCGGGACCGTGGCTCTGGTGTAGCGTAATTGCCTTGTCCCGCAAAGGTCCTCGCGAACGCGAAACGATTCACATAGAAATGACAGGATTCTTTCTAATTTCTTAACCGCTCGCTTTGGACAAACGCCGATATCGTTTCGTAACCTGTTTGAGACCTAAACCAGCTCGACGACCTTTTCGTCTATGGCCGTTTAAGGAAGCAAATCTTGAGGCTTGCATCTAGGTACCCGGTTGCGCGTGTCCTCACACGTTCGGCAATAGGGACGCTAGCTGGCTTCGCGATCTTGTCCGGTGTGGTGACGGCCCCCGTGTGGGCAGACCCGGCCGAAGACGCCACGGCAAAACTCAACCAACTGTCGCGCCAGGCCGAGCAGACCACCGAGGCGATGCACAGCGCCCAGCTGGATCTGAACGACAAGCTGGCCGCCCAGCGCGCGGCGGACAAGAAGCACATCGACGACCAGGCCGCGGTCGATGCGGCGAAGGCGCATCTGGCCTCGTATCAGGATTCGGTCAACAAGCTGGCCGCCGCGACCTACATGGGTGGTCGCGTCGACGGCATGGAAGCCATCCTGACCGCCGGCTCGCCGCAGGGCCTGATCGACAAGCTGGCGGTGCAGCGCGTGATGGCCACGCAGATGACCGACCAGATGAAGAGCTTCCAGATCGCCGGGGAGCAGGCCGCCAAGGCCGAGCGCGAGTCCGCCAAGTCGGCCGCCGACGCCAAGAGCGCGGCCGAGCAGGCCGCGGCGGTCCGGGCGAGCCTTCAGTCCAAGCAGAGCCAGCTGCAGGTGCAGATCGCGGTGGTCAAGTCCCAATACCTGTCTTTAACGGCCGATCAGCGCACCGCGCTGGCCAACCCCGCCCCGCCTCCCGGCGCTCCGGCACCCCCGGAAGCGGCGCCCCCGGGCGCGCCCGCCGGGCAGGCGCCGGGTGAGGCTCCGCCCGCCGGCGGAATGCCGGGCATGCCCGGAACGACGCCTGGCGGTGTCGGCGGCGGTGACCGCGCCACCGTCGTGCAGGCCGCGCTGACCCAGGTCGGTTCGCCCTACGTGTGGGGCGGCTCCGCACCCGGCGGTTTCGACTGTTCCGGCCTGGTGATGTGGGCATTCCAGCAAGCCGGCATTTCGCTGCCGCACTCCAGCCAGGCGCTGGCCCACGGCGGGCAGCCCGTCTCGCTGGGTGATCTGCAGCCCGGTGACGTGCTGACCTTCTACTCCGACGCCTCGCACACCGGCATCTACATCGGTGACGGCATGATGATCCATTCCTCTACCTATGGCGTGCCGGTCCGGGTGGCGCCGATGAGCGCCGGCGGTCCGATCTACGACGCTCGCCGTTACTAGACACCCCCGACCGCGTCGCCGGCGGCTCTCGATACTGCTGGCTTGGGTATTCGTCGTCGAACTGCTGGTGGCCGCGGCCGTGCCGTTCGACGCCCAGCGCGAAGCCCGGATCCGGCCCGCCCAGCTGGTCACCCCGGCCCGCAGCCAACTCCCCGCGTCGGCCAGGTCGATCACCGTCGGCGACCGCACCGTGCGGCTGCTGGGGCTCGGCGGCCCCGCCAGCGACCGGCTGCTGTCCCGGGTGGCGTCGGGCATGCCCGCGGCGATCGCCGCGGTGGAGTCGTTCTGGGGTACCGACTGGGCCCGTGAGATCTCGGTGGTCGCGGCCGGCACCGACGAGGAATTTCGCGCCGCCGCCGGCGGGGGACCGGCGTCGCAGTGGGCCGACATCGCGGCCGTGACGGTGGTCGACCGGCTCGATCCCGTTCGCCGGGTCGCCGAGGGCCAGCGGATCGTGTTCGCGCCCGGCGCGGCCACCATGAGCGCCGCATCGTTGCGAATCGTGTTGGCGCACGAGCTTTTTCACTACGCCGCGCGCGTCGACACCGTCGCGGATGCACCTCGCTGGCTCACCGAGGGGGTGGCCGACTTCGTCGGCCGCCCGCCCGTGCCGGTGCCCGCCGAGACGCTGCTGCCCATGACGTTGCCCACCGACGCCGATCTCGACGTGCCGGGGGAGCAGCGCTCGTTGGCCTACGACCGCGCGTGGTGGTTCGCCCGGTTCGTCGCCGACACCTACGGAGCGCCGAAATTGCGCGACCTCTACCTGGCCACCTGCGGCGTGCGGCATGTCGACATCGCCGCCGCCGGTCAGGATGTGCTGGGCGACAGCCCGGCGGGCCTGCTCACGCGCTGGCATCAGTGGCTGGGCCACTAAGGCCGCATCGCACGGCTCGGACCGTGTGCGCGGGGTGCGCCGGCGCCAGGCTAGCCTGTCGCAGGTGAGTCGGGTCCTGCTGGTAACCAACGACTTTCCGCCCCGCCCGGGCGGCATCCAGTCGTACCTCGGCGAGTTCGTCGGCCGGCTGGTCGACGCCGGGCCGCATACGGTGACGGTGTACGCGCCGCAGTGGAAGGGCGCCGACGCCTTCGACCACTCAGCCGAGGCCGCCGGTTATCGGGTGGTGCGCCATCCGGGCACCCTGATGCTGCCCGGCCCGGCGGTCGACGCCCGGATGCGGCGGCTGATCGCCGAGGGCGGCATCGACACGGTCTGGTTCGGCGCGGCCGCGCCGCTGGCGCTGTTGGCCTCCCGCGCCCGCGGGGCCGGGGCGAGCCGCGTGCTGGCCAGCACCCACGGCCACGAGGTCGGGTGGTCGATGCTTCCGGTCGCCCGCTCGGTGCTGCGCCGCATCGGTGACGACACCGACGTCGTCACGTTCGTCAGCCGCTACACTCGGTCCCGGTTCGCGCCGGCGTTCGGCCCCCAGGCGTCGCTGGAATACCTGCCCTCGGGTGTGGACACCGAACGGTTCCGGCCCGACCCGGCGGGCCGGGCCGAGCTGCGGGACCGTTACGGGTTGGGCGAGCGGCCCACCGTGGTGTGCGTGTCGCGGCTGGTGCCACGCAAGGGCCAGGACATGCTCATCAAGGCCCTGCCGTCGATCCGGCGGCGCGTCGACGGCGCCGCATTGGTCATCGTCGGCGGCGGCCCGTATATGGACTCGCTGCGCGCGCTGGCCCGTGAGTGCGGGGTGGAAGACGACGTGACGTTCACCGGCGGCGTACCGGCCGCCGAGTTGGCCACGCATCACGCGCTGGCCGACGTGTTCGCGATGCCGTGCCGCACCCGCGGTGCCGGGCTGGACGTCGAGGGGTTGGGCATCGTGTACCTCGAGGCCTCGGCGACCGGCGTGCCGGTCATCGCCGGCAAATCCGGGGGAGCCCCAGAAACGGTGCAGCACAACAAGACCGGGTTGGTCGTCGACGGCCGCGAGGTGGCCGAGATCGCCGGTGCCGTCACCGAATTGCTGACCGATCGCGACCGCGCGGCCGCGATGGGCGCGGCCGGGCGCGACTGGGTGATGGCCCAGTGGCGGTGGGACACCCTGGCGGCGCGGCTGGGCGCGCTGCTGGGCTGACCGGCGCCATTAGTCCTTCTCGTAGATGGCCTCGATGTCGGAGGCGAACTTCTCGGCCACCACGTTACGCTTGACCTTCATCGTCGGCGTCAGTTCGCCGGTGTCCTCGGTGAAATCGACCGGCAGGATGCGGAACTTGCGGATCGATTCCGCATGCGACACAGCCTGATTGGCGTCCTTGATGGCCGCGTCCACCTCGGCGACCAGGTCGGGGTCGGTGGCCAGATCGCCCACCGAGGCGCCGGCGCCCTTCTGGTTGCGCTGCTTCCAGCCGTCGAACGCCTCGGGGTCGATGGTGATCAGCGCGCCGATGAACGGCTTGTTGTCCCCGACCACCATCGCCTGACTGATTAACGGGTGGGCCCGCAGCCGGTCCTCCAGGACGGCCGGCGCGACGTTCTTGCCGCCGGCGGTGACGATGATCTCCTTCTTGCGCCCGGTGATCTTCAAGAAGCCGTCCTCGTCGAGCACGCCCAGGTCGCCGGTCCTGAACCAGCCATCGGTGAACGCGTCGCGGGTGGCCTGCTCGTTACGCCAGTAGCCGGTGAACACCACGCCGCCGCGCACGAGCAGTTCGCCGTCCTCGGCGATGCGCATGCTGTTGCCCGGCACCAACGTTCCGACCGTGCCGATCTTGACGTTGCCGACCTGGTTGACGGTGATCGCCGAGCTGGTCTCGGTCAGGCCGTAACCCTCGTGGATGGTCAGGCCGACGCCGCGGTAGAAGTGCCCCAGCCGCGAGCCCAGCGGCGCGCCGCCGGAGACGGCCGCGTGGCAGTCACCGCCCAGCGCGGCGCGCAGCTTGTTGTACACCAGCCGGTCGAACAGGGCGTGCTTGGCGCGCAGCAGCGGGCCGCGGCGGCCGCGGTCCTGCGCCTCGCTCCAGTCGACGGCGGTTTGGACGGCCGCCGCGAAGATCCGGCCCTTGCCGTCGTTCGAGGCGTTCTGCTCGGCGGTGTTGTAAACCTTCTCGAACACCCGCGGCACCGACACCACCACGGTCGGCTTGAACACCGCGAACAGCGGCACCAGGTTCTTGATGTCGCTGGTGAAGCCGACGGTGACCTTGTTGGCGAACGCGGACAACGTGAGCGAGCGCGCCAGCACGTGCGCCAGCGGCAAGAACACCAGCAGCCGCTGGCCCTCGTCGAGCAGCGTCGGCAGGCTCTCCTTGGCGCCGCGGGTCTCATACAGCAGATTCGAATGGGTCAGCTGGCAGCCCTTGGGCCGCCCCGTGGTGCCCGAGGTGTAGATCAGGGTGGCCGGGTCCGACGCCCGCAGCGCCTCGAGGCGCGCGGTCAGCTCGGCCGGTGCCACCGACGCGCCGGCCTCCACGAGCTGGTCGAGCGCCTTGGGCCCCGAACCGTCGATGTGCAGCACCCGGCGCAGCGCGGGTAGTTCGGCGGTCAGCTCGGTGACCATGGCCGCGTGCTCGTCGGTTTCCGCGAACGCCAGCACCGCCTCGGAATCCTGTAGCACCCAGCGGACCTGCTCGGCCGACGACGTCTCGTAGATCGGCACGGTGACCGCACCCACCGCCAGGATGGCCAGGTCGAGGATCGCCCATTCGTAGCGGGTGGCCGAGAAGATGGACACCCGGTCGCCGGCCTCTACGCCCAGGGAGATCAAACCCAATGCGGCCGAGCGGATCTGCTCGGCCGCCTGGGCGCAGGTGACGTCGGTCCACTCGCCGTCGATCTGACGCTGGTAGATGACGAAGTTGGGGTCGTCGCGCTCGTGTTCGAAGACCATCGCGGCGATGTTGTCGTTTTCGCCGACGGAGAAGCGGGCGGGGACGCTGTACTCACGCACTCTTATGACCTCAATCGACCTCGTGGAGATTCCCGGGAGCGGGTTGCTGCCGACCAGCCTAATCCGCGCGTTGACCCAGCACGGCTAGCAGTGGGTGGGCCGGGACCGCGATTGCGGGCCGCGACGTCCGGCCCGCCCTCGGCGGGGCGGCGCGGGCCGGTGTGTGAAGCTGGGGTGATGAACAGCATCCAGATCGCGGATGAGACGTTTGTCGCCGCCGACGGCGCGCGGGTGGGCGCCGCGGTGGCCGATCGGTCCAGCTGGCGGCGCTGGTGGCCGGACCTGCGGCTGGAGGTCGTCGAGGACCGCGGGGAAAAGGGCATCCGGTGGTCGGTCACCGGCGCGTTGACGGGCACCATGGAAATCTGGCTGGAACCGTCGCTGGACGGCGTCGTGCTGCACTACTTCCTGCACGCCGAGCCGACCGGGGTGGCGGCCTGGCAGCTGGCCAAGCTGAACTTGGCGAAGATGACGCACCGCCGTCGGGTGGCGGGCAAGAAAATGGCCTTCGAGGTCAAGACGACACTGGAACGGTCACGTCCGGTCGGAGTTTCTCCGGTAGTTTAGCCGGGTCGGGTCCGCCGCGGAGAGTACCGTGTCGGACCGAGACCCGCGGGATCCCCACAGTCGACAGCGGTCGATCCGTTCGCGGGAGAGAGGGCAGCAATCAGGTGGCGGAGAAGACGACGCAAACCATCTACATCGAGGCCGACCCGGCCACCGTGATGCAGGTGATCGCCGACATCGATTCCTACCCCCAGTGGATCTCGGAGTACAAGGAAGCCGAGGTCCAGGAGAAGGACGCCGACGGCTACCCGAAGGTTGCGCGGATCGTCATGGACGCCACGGTGATCAAGGACACGATGGTGATGTCCTACGAGTGGCCCAAGGATCGCCAATCGGTGAGCTGGACGCTGGTCTCGAGCTCGCTGCTGCGTGCGCTGGAAGGCTCATATCGACTGGCGGCCAAGGGATCTGGCACCGAAGTCACCTACGAACTCTCCGTCGACCTGGCCATGCCGATGATCGGGCTGCTCAAGCGCAAGGCCGAGCGCCGGTTGACCGACACCGCGTTGAAGGATCTGAAGAAACGAGTCGAGGCTGAGTGAGTCCACTGAATTCGGAGCGCCCGCCCCGGCCCGGATCAGCCTTTTCGTCGGCAAAGGCGGGGTAGGGAAATCCACCCTGGCCTGCGCCACCGCCGTCGGTGCCGCGAGCGCCGGGCAACGGGTGCTGGTGATCTCCACCGACCAGGCGCACTCGCTGGGTGACGTACTGGGCGTTCCCGTCTCGCCGAGTCGGGGCGACCTGGTGCGGGTGCTGGCCGACCTGGACACCGGGCAAGCGGAGGCCGGCGGCGGGTTTCTCGACGCACTGGCCTTGGACACGCTGGCGCTGCTCGAGGTCCGCTGGCGTGAGGTCGTCGCCACCCTGGATCGGCGTTTTCCCGACTCCGAACTGGGTACCATTGCGCCCGAAGAACTTTCGGCCCTGCCCGGGGTGCAGGAAGTTCTCGGGCTGCACGCCGTCGGCGGGCTGGCCCGCAGCGGGCGATGGGATCGGGTGGTGGTCGATTGCGCGTCGACCGCCGACGCCCTGCGAATGCTGACTTTGCCCGCCACCTTCGGGCTGTACGTCGAGCGGGCCTGGCCGCGGCATCGCCGGCTGTCGGTCACCGCCGACGACGCCCGGTCGGCGGCGGTGGTCGAGCTGCTCGAGCGGATCAGCTCGGAGGTGGAGTCGCTGAGCGCGCTGCTCACCGACGGCGATCTGGTGAGTGCGCACCTGGTGCTGACCCCCGAGCGGGTGGTCGCGGCCGAGGCGGCCCGAACGCTGGGCTCGCTGGCCCTGATGGGCGTGCGGGTCGAAGAGCTGATCGTGAATCAGGTTCTGCTGCAAGATGACTCGTACGAGTACCGCAATCTGCCCGAGCACCCCGCCTTCTACTGGTACACCGAGCGCATCGCCGAGCAGCGCAGCGTGCTCGACGAGCTCGACGCCACCATCGGCGAGGTGGCGCTGGTGATGACCCCGCACCTGTCCGGCGAGCCGATCGGCCCCAAGGCGCTGAGCGGGCTGCTCGACGCGGCGCGGCGCCGCGGCGGCACGGCGCCGCCGGGTCCGTTGCGGCCCACCGTGGACCTCGAATCCGGGACGGGACTAGGGTCCGTCTACCGGATGCGGCTGGTGTTGCCGCAACTCGATCCGTCGGGCCTGACGCTGGGCCGCGTCGATGACGATCTGATCATCAGCGCCGGGGGATTGCGGCGCAGGGTTAGGTTGGCATCAGTACTTCGGCGGTGCACCGTGTTGGACGCACACCTACGGGGTAGCGAACTGACGGTGCGTTTTCAACCAGATCCGGAGGTGTGGCCGAAGTGAGTGGTGGGGGTCATTCCGACATCGGTCCGGAACTGCGCAGGCTCGCCCAGACGATCCTCGACGGCATCGACCCCGCGGTGCGCGCGGCGGCGGCGCTGACGGCCGGCGCGGGCGTGGGCACCGGTAAGTGCCAACAGGTGTGGTGCCCGGTATGCGCGCTGGCCGCGCTGGCCACCGGCGACCAGCACCCGTTGCTCACCGCGATCGCCGACCACAGCATCGCCCTGCTCGAGGTGATTCGCGACATCGTCAACGACATCGACCGGTCCGGCGGCCCGGCGCCGGAACCGCCGCCCGACGGTCCGCCCGGTGGCGGGCCCGGCGCTCCCGCCGACGCCGCATCGCGGACCCGGTATCAGCCCATCCCGGTCACGCTCGAGGAGTGAGCCGCCTGCGTCGCAGGTGGTCGGTTCGGGTGGGGATGGGTACAGTTGGCGCAGAACATCAGCGGGAATAGCCGAGAGGGAGGGCCATGTGGTACTGGCTGTTCAAGTACGTGCTCCTCGGCCCGCTGCTGTCACTGCTGGGGCGCCCGAAAGTCGAAGGCCTAGAACACGTTCCGAGTTCCGGGCCGGCGATACTGGCCAGTAACCACCTGGCGGTGATGGACAGCTTCTACCTTCCGCTGGTGGTGCGTCGCCGCATCACGTTTTTGGCCAAGTCGGAGTACTTCACCGGCACCGGTTTCAAGGGCTGGTTCCAGCGGTGGTTCTTCACCGCCGTCGGCCAGGTGCCGATCGACCGCACCGACGCCGACAGCGCCCGGGCCGCGCTCACGACGGCGCAGCAGGTGCTGAGCCAGGGCAAGCTGCTGGGCATGTACCCCGAGGGCACCCGGTCGCCGGACGGCCGGCTGTACAAAGGCAAGACGGGACTGGCCCGGCTGGCGCTGGAGACCGGTGTTCCGGTGATCCCGGTCGCGATGATCGGCACCAACGTCGTCAACCCGCCCGGGACGAATATGTTGCGGTTCGGCCGGGTCACCGTCCGCTTCGGCAAGCCGATGGACTTCTCCCGGTTCGACGGGCTGGCCGGCAACCGCTTCATCGAGCGGGCCGTCACCGACGAAGTGATCTATGAGCTGATGGGGCTGTCCGGTCAGGAATACGTCGACATCTACGCGGCGAGCCTAAAAAAGGGCGGTGACGACGGCGCCGCCAATGGCGAGGCCGTCCGGATCCCCGAGACCGCGGCCGGTTAGCCGACGGCGGTAGCCGGCGCCAGCTGCTGCGGGGCCGTATCCCGCGCCAATCCGCGGGCGGTGACGGTGACACCCACCGTGACGAGCACCGCCAGCGCCCACCACACATAGGACATCCCGGCGAGCTGACGCCACCAGACCGCGCTGGCCTCGTGGTGCTTGGGCAGCAGGTCGATCGGCGACCACCGCATCAGCGCCACCCCCGCGGCGCTGACCACGATCAGCGCCGCGTTGCGGCGCCGCCAGCCCACGATCGCCGTCACCAGCACCGCCGGCAGCACCCAGACCCAGTGGTGCGACCAGGACACCGGCGAGACCACCAGCCCGAACAGCGCGACGCAGACCAGCGCGAGCGTGGGCTCCTCGGCGCGCAACACCCGTCGCATCGCCCAGACCGTCAGCGCCAGCACCAGCAGCGACGCGGCCACCCAGAGCAGGGAGCGTTCCTGCTGCCCGAGCCCCAGCCGGGCCAGCGCGCCGGCGATGTTCTGGTCGGTGTTCAACGACGCGGAACCGATCCGGTCGGTGTGGTGCACGGTGTGCGTCCAGTACTCCCACGAGTCGTTCCAGGCCAGTACGAAACCCAGCAGCGTCGCCCCCACGAAAGACGCCAGCGCGGTCAGCGCGGCCCGGGTGTCGCGGCGCAGCAGGAAATAGAGCAGGAACACCGCCGGGGTCAGCTTCAGCGCCATACCCAGGCCCAGCAGCAGCCCGCGCGGCCACGGCGTACGCCGCGGCACGCAGTCGGCGACCACCAGCGTCATCAGCACCACGTTGATCTGGCCGAAGGCGAAGTTCGAGCTGATCGGTTCCAGCCAGACCGTCGCCGCCGCCGCGGCGACGATCGCCAGCCACCACCGGCGCAGCCAGGCCGGACCGGGCAGCGTCGCCGAGGTGCTCCAGACGTCGAGGCGGGTCAGCACGATCACCGTGGACACCACCAGCAGCAACAGTGTCAGGGCGGTGATCGCGACGCTGGCGGTGGGCATGTGCATCCAGGCGAACGGGCAGAACACGATGGCCGCCAGCGGCGGATAGGTGAACGGCAGATCCACGATCGGCGTGTGGAACAGCACGTCCCCGCGGTACAGCGGGTGGCCGTCCATCCACGCCCGCGCGCCCATCTGATAGACGTCGATGTCGATGCGATAGGGCGTGTGCCCGAACAGCTGCCACGCCGCATAACTGAGCCCCGCGGCGGCGGTCAGCCACGCCAGCCCCCACCCCAGCACCCACCCGGGGCCCCGCTTGCCTGCCAAGCCCACGCCGGGCGCCTGCCGTGTACTCATGTCGCACCACAGCGTAATGGGTGCGCGGCCCCCGACCCGCCTGGTGCAGCGCGGGTCCCACCTGCCCGGCGCAGACAGGCGTAGCTTTCAAGAGTGCTCCATTCGTTCGTGTCCGAGGTGACCCGATGGTTTGCCCACGACGTGTACGACCGCGGGCACCTGCCGCTGCTGTGCTGCCTGGTCGCCTTCATCCTGACGTTTTTCGTCACGCGGACGTTCGTGCGGTTGATCCGGCACCGCGCGGACAACGGCAGGCCCACCCGGTGGTGGCACCCGCGCAACGTCCACGTCGGGGGAGTGCACATTCACCACGTGACCTTCGGGGTGGTGCTGACCCTGCTCTCCGGCCTGACGCTGGTCACGCTGGCCATCGACGGGCATGAACCCGAATTCACCATCGCGGCAACCTTTTTCGGGATCGGCGCCGCCCTGGTTCTGGACGAGTACGCACTGATCCTGCACCTGTCCGACGTGTACTGGTCCGAAGACGGCCGCACCTCGGTGGACGCGGTGTTCGCCGCGGTGGCGGTGGCCGGGCTGTTGATCATGGGTCTGCACCCGCTGATGTTTTTCCTGCCGATCTGGCACAACGCCGACTCGGCGCTGCTGCGGGCCGTGGTGGCCAGCGCCATGGCGCTGACGTTGCCCCTGGCCGTCGTGGTGGTGCTCAAGGGCAAGGTGTGGACCGGCCTGCTGGGCATGTTCCTGGTCATCCTGCTGGTGATCGGCGCCATCCGGCTGTCGCGCCCGCACGCCCCGTGGGCGCGGTGGCGGTATTCGACGCAACCGGACAAGATGCGCCGCGCGCTGCAACGCGAGCGGAGACTGCGCCGCCCGGTGGTGCGGGCCAAGCTGTACCTGCAGTGCGCCATCGCCGGCACACCGCGGCTGCCTGACGATCGCACCGTCGACGCCACGCTCGACCATGAGATCCACCCCGCGCCGGCGCCCACCGGGCCCATCCTGATCGGCCGCTAGCCGGCTCCCCGGCCGATGGACCGGCTCCTCTTTCGTGCCGTGCCGGCACTCATCGTCGCCGGTCTAGGCCGATGGACCGGCTCCTCTTTCGTGCCGTGCCGGTACTCATCGTCGCCGGTCTAGGCCGATGGACCGGCTCCTCTTTCGTGCCGTGCCGGTACTCATCGTCGCCGGTCTAGGCCGATGGACCGGCTCCTCTTTCGTGCCGTGCCGGCACTCATCGTCGCCGGTCTAGGCTTTCTCCGGTGCGGTACTTCTACGACACCGAATTCATCGAGGACGGCCGCACCATCGAGCTGATCTCGATCGGGGTGGCCGCCGAAGACGGCCGCGAGTACTACGCGGTGTCCACCGAATTCGACCCCGAGCGCGCCGGGCCCTGGGTGCGCGCCAACGTGCTGCCCAAGCTGCCGCCCCCGGCGTCGCAGCTGTGGCGCTCGCGCCGCCAGATCCGGGAGGACCTGGAGGACTTCTTCGGCCTGAATTCCGGGCGGGCGGCCGCCGAGCCGATCGAGCTGTGGGCGTGGGTGGCGGCCTACGACCACGTGGCCTTGTGTCAGCTGTGGGGCACCATGCCGGAGCTGCCGCGAGCGATCCCGCGCTTCACCCGTGAGCTGCGGCAACTGTGGGAGGACCGGGGCAGCCCACGGATGCCGCCCCGATCGTCCGACGCGCACGACGCGCTGGTCGACGCGCGCGATCAGCTCCGCAGATACCGGCTCATCACCGGTGGGGACTGAGACGCCGGCGGGACGCACCCGGCCGGGCCGCGTTCCCGCAGATCAGCCCTGACCAGGGACCCCCGCGCCGCGGTTACGATGGACCGATGAACTGGACCGTCGACATACCGATCGATCAGCTGCCGCCGCTGCCGCCGCTGCCGACCGATCTGCGGGCGCGGCTGGACGCCGCACTGGCCAAACCGGCCGCCCAGCAGCCCAGCTGGCCCGCCGACCAGGCGACGGCGATGCGCACGGTCCTCGAAAGCGTCCCGCCGGTGACGGTGCCGTCGGAGATCGTCCGGTTGCAGGAGCAGCTGGCCCAGGTGGCCCGGGGCGAGGCGTTCCTGCTGCAGGGTGGGGACTGCGCGGAGACGTTCACCGAGAACACCGAACCCCACATCCGCGGCAACGTCCGCACGCTGCTGCAGATGGCGGTGGTGCTGACATACGGCTCGAGCATGCCGGTGGTCAAGGTGGCCCGCATCGCCGGCCAGTACGCCAAGCCGCGCTCGGCCGACATCGACGCGTTGGGGTTGAAGTCCTACCGCGGCGACATGATCAACGGCTTCGCCCCGGACGCCGCCGTGCGCGACCACGACCCGTCGCGGCTGGTGCGCGCCTACGCCAACGCCAGTGCGGCGATGAACCTGGTTCGGGCGCTGACGTCGTCGGGATTGGCCTCGCTGCACCTGGTGCACGACTGGAACCGGGAATTCGTCCGGACCTCGCCGGCCGGCGCCCGATACGAGGCGCTGGCCACCGAGATCGATCGCGGGCTGCGCTTCATGAGCGCCTGCGGGGTGGCCGACCGCAACCTGCAGACCGCCGAGATCTACGCCAGCCATGAGGCTTTGGTGCTGGACTACGAGCGGTCCATGCTGCGCCTGTCCGAAAGCGACGGCGGCGAACCGCAGCTGTATGACCTGTCCGCGCACACCGTGTGGATCGGTGAGCGCACCCGCCAGCTCGACGGCGCGCACATCGCCTTCGCCGAGGTGATCGCCAACCCGATCGGCGTCAAGATCGGCCCGACGATCACCCCGGAGCTGGCCGTCGAATACGTCGAGCGGCTCGACCCGAACAACAAGCCCGGCCGGCTGACGCTGGTGAGCAGGATGGGCAACAACAAGGTTCGCGACCTGCTGCCCCCGATCGTGGAGAAGGTCCAGGCCACCGGTCACCAGGTGATCTGGCAGTGCGACCCGATGCACGGCAACACCCACGAGTCGTCCAACGGTTACAAGACCCGCCACTTCGATCGCATCGTCGACGAGGTGCAGGGCTTCTTCGAGGTGCACCGCGCGCTGGGCACCCACCCGGGCGGCATCCACGTCGAGATCACCGGCGAGAACGTCACCGAGTGTTTGGGTGGCGCGCAAGACATTTCGGACACCGACCTGGTCGGCCGTTACGAAACCGCTTGCGACCCACGGCTGAACACCCAGCAGTCGCTGGAGTTGGCCTTCCTCGTCGCCGAGATGCTGCGCGACTAGCCGCGCGCCGAAAGCCGCTCCCGCTGTACGCCCTGCGACGCCGGGGTGGCCGGGGCAGTGCGGCTTCGCTTCGAGGTGAGCCGGGCTCGCAGGTTGCCCCACACGATGCGCGGTAACAGGGCGGGATCCTGCAGCCGTGAGGGCGGGTCGATGAAGTTGGAGACCCGAAAGAAGCGTTCGGTCAGGACGACGTCCCGGGTCGAGGCGTTCAGTGCGGCGCGCGAGACCCAGCCTGAGAGTCGCCGGCGCAGCCCGCGCGGCCGGTAGCCGCCAGACGTGGCCCGGTCCCTGGCCCGATTGGCGGCCCACGTCTGGCCGATGTACTGGGCCGTTGCCCGAAAAAAGCGTTGCGCCAGTTGGGCATCGCCCGCGCTCAGGCAATCGCGCAGGGTCAGTGCTTCGAGCGCGGCGATCGTCATGCCCTGGCCGTAGGTCGGATCGAGGCTGCAGAGCGCGTCGCCCATCACCAGCAAACCCGAAGGGAAATCGGCCATTTGGTCGTAGCGCCGCCAGATCGCGGCGGTGTGGTGGAATGTCACGGCTTCACCGATGGGATGGGCGCGGCGCAGGCCCTCGATAATGGCCGGGGGCAGCGCCGGCTCGGCCATCGCGAGCATCGCGGCGAAATCGGTTGGCGGCTCGCCGGCCTCGACCGGCACACCGATCGCCAGCATGAACGTGTCGTGCTCGTTGGCCAGCAACAAGCCCCCCGGCCGGCCGCCCCCCGGGTTGAACATCACCAGCCGCTGGGCGATCGATCCCTCGGGCATGCTCAACTGTTGGCTCGCGTAGCCGTATCGGGCCACCGCCCGATCCTCGGTTGGCCGTGCATAACCCAGGCTCTCCAGAAACGCCGGGGTGCGTGCGGCGCGCCCCATGGCGTCCACCACCAGATCGGCGTCCAGCTCGGTGAGAAAACCGTTGTAGCGCCGGGTGATTCGCACGCCGTTGACGATGTCCGCGGTGTTGAGAAGTTCGGACACGTCGTGCCCGTCGAGGAAGGTCACGTTCGGCAGGGCCTTGACCCGCCGACGGACGTGAAACTCCATGAACGGCCGGGTCGTCATGTGCAGCGCCAACGCGTCCGGATCGGCGAACGTCCCCGAGTGTTTCATCTCGTAGCGCCCGAAGCGCACGTAGAACCGCGACAGATCGCCGTCGTCGACGACGACCGCCCCCGCCCTGGACAGGTCCTCGAGCAGGCCGGGAAACAATTCTTCCAGCACCTGCAGGCCGCGGCTGTAGAAGTTGTGCACGTGACGGCCCTGGGGGATTCCCCGCCGGTGGCACGGATGGTCGGGCAATCTGTCCCGCTCGACCACACTGACCGAATCGTAGAACTCCGAAAGTACACGCGCGGCAAGCAAACCCGCCATTCCGGCACCCAGTACGACTGCGTGCTCGCCGAGCCGGTTCGGCGAGTCGACGCGATGCGTTGTCGAACCCATGCAGAAGTACGGTACACCAAATTAAGAAAAATAAGAGAATTTTGTGATTACCTTAAGACGCGTGTCGTCGTGCCGGGTTACGTCGACCCCGAGTGCGGCCGGCTACAGCAGACCGTTGAGGTTGCTACCGACCGTCCACGCCGCGGTCGCGACCAGCCCGGTGATCGCCAGGATCACCGCCACCCAGACCAGCACCATGCGCCGGTTGTGCTGGCGCGCCCAGACGAACTCGCTGATCGGGATGCCCGCGAATTCGCCTGTGACAGCCTCGTATTCGTAGTCGTCCTCGGGCTCGACGTCGGGCTGCACCGGGCGTTTCGGCTCCGGCCAGTCCTGCGGCCCCCGCGTCAGCTGGCGCGTGGGTGCACGCACCGGCGCCGGTCCGGGCGGCGTGGGCCGGTGCGGCGGCCGCTGGCCCACCCGGCTGTGCTGCGCCGCCGCCGAACGGTGTTGCGCGGAGTTGCGTGGCGCCGGCACGGAGAACTCCGGCAGCGCAAGCTCGTCGGCGATGGCGTCGAGGTCGGCTCGCATCTCGATCGCGTCGGCGTAGCGGTCGGCGGGGCCGCGGGCCGTGGCGCGCTGGACGAATTCGTCGAACTGCCCGGGCACGCCGTCGATGACCGCACTCGGCGGCGGCACGTCGGTGTCCAGCCGCTGGTAGGCGAGCGACAACGCCGAGTCGCCGGTGAACGGTGTGCGCCCGGTGAGCAGCTCGTAGGTCATGATCCCCGCGGAGTAGACGTCGCTGCGCGCCGTGGCGGTGCCGTCGCGCACCTGTTCGGGTGACAGATAGGCGGCGGTGCCCAAAATGACGCTGGCGGAGGTGATTCCGGCGGCGGCGACGGCTCGCACCAACCCGAAGTCGGCGATCTTGACCTCGCCGTCGTCGGAGATCAGCACGTTCTCGGGCTTGACGTCGCGATGCACCAGGCCGGCCCGGTGCGCGGCGGCCAGCCCGCCCAGCACCGGACGAAGCACCGCGGCGACGGCATAGGGCGGCATGGGTCCGCGTTCGCCCAGCAGTTCGCGCAGCGTGCCGCCCTCGATGAGCTCCATCACCAGAAACGGGTGCCGGGCGTCCAGGCCCTGGTCGTAGACCGCGACCAGCCCGGGATCCTTCAGTCGGGCGACGGTCTGGGCCTCGCGCTGGAAGCGGGTCAGGAATTGCTCGTCGCCGGCGTAGCGAGAATCCATCACCTTCACCGCGACGGGGCGGTCCAGGCGGGTATCCAGGCCGCGGTACACCGTCGACGTGCCGCCGCTGGCGATCCTGGACTGAACCAGGTAGCGGCCGTCCAGCAAGGCGTTCTCCAACGGATCGGCCGACCCGGATTGGGGACGGCGACCATGCGGGCCGACCCGGCCCGAGGCGGGGCCGGGCGATTGCGCTTGGGCCACGGGGCCATCGTAGGTGTGCGGCGGTGATTGGCCGGTAGAACACGGGTTCAAGGTGGCCATCTAGGCCTACACTTGCCGGGATGAGCAGTATTCCTGCCGGCGACGATGTGCTAGAGCCCGACGAGCCGATCTATGACCTCAAGCGGGTCGCCGAACTGATGGGGGTGCCGGTCACCAAGGTGCATCAGCAACTCCGGGAGGGCCACCTGGTTGCGGTTCGCCGCGACGAGGGTCTGGTGGTGCCGCAGGTGTTCTTCACCAAGTCCGGTGAGGTGGTCAAGAGCCTGCCGGGACTGCTGACCATCCTGCACGACGGCGGCTACCACGACACCGAGATCGTGCGCTGGTTGTTCACCCGGGATCCCTCGTTGACGGTCACCCGTGACGGCAGCCGCGACGCCCTCAACAACGCCCGTCCGGTCGACGCCCTGCACGCCCATCAGGCCCGTGAGGTCGTGCGCCGGGCGCAAGCGATGGCCTACTGAGCCCGTTCGCTCAATCGGCGGGGACGTCGGCCGCGACGCCGGCGGGCTCGGCCTGCCGCGCGGGGGCCCGATACAGGCTGTAGCCGGCGATCAGCGCGCAGACGGTGGCCAGCGAAAAGTGCAACCACGAGTACATGCCGTGCGAGCCATCGGGTTTGAAAATCACCATCACCCAGGTCGACACGCCGCCGATGAGTGCGACCGCCCGCCGCGACTGCGCCAGCGGGGCCACGATCGCCAGCGGCCACGAGTAGTACCAGGGCAGCGCGGCCGGCACGAACAGCACCACGATCAACATCGACCACGCGACGCCGGTCAGCGCGGCCCGGTCGTCGCGGCGAAACCGCCACCACAACAGCGGCAGCGAAATCGCGATGATCGCGATGCCGGCCAGCCGGGTGACGCGAAGGATCGGATAGAAGCTCACCGGGAAGAACCCGCCGCCGATCGCGTGGATCAGGTTGGCGGCCGCGGTGGGCACGGTCAACCAGTTGATGATCTTCACCGATCCGGCCAGCGCGGTCAGCCAGCCCAGGCCGACGCCCGCCACCGCCGACAGGACCGCGAACACCACCAAAAAGATCAGCAGCGACAACGCCGTGGCCGCGAAAAACGCTGGCACCGGCCGATATCCGCGCCGATCGCGCAGCTGACGCGCCCACACCCACACCAGAAAAGGCAGCGCGATGCCGGCGGTGGCTTTGACCGCGATCGCGACGGTGATCAGCGTGATGCCGGCAACGGGGCGGCCACCGAACGTCAACGCGATGCCGGCGGCCATCAGGCCCACCATCAGCATCTCGTTGTGCACCCCACCCATCAGATGGATGAGCACCAGGGGGTTGAGCACGCAGATCCACAGCGCCGTCGCACCGTCGGCGCCCAGCTGGTGCGCGATGCGGGGAGTCGCCCAGACCAGCAGCGCCAGGCCGGGCAGCATGCACAGTCGCAGCAACGCGGTGCCGGCCACCACGTTGTTGCCGACCACGATGGTGATGATCTTGGCCACCAGGATGAACACCGGGCCATAGGGTGCGGTGGTGATCGACCAGATGGGACTGACGTTGTCCAACAGGCTGTTTGGGTTGGCGACCGGGCCGACGGCGTACGGGTCCAGTCCGTCGCGCAGCAACGCCCCCTGCGCCAGGTAGGAATAGGTGTCCCGGCTGAAGACGGGCACCGACACCAGCAGCGGCGCCAGCCAGAACGCGGTGGTGGCCTTCATGACGAACTCGGTCGCCTCGCCGGCCAACACCCGACGACCCAGGGCGAGCCACGCGATCAGCATCAGACCGACACCGGTCCACAACACGATCGACGACAGCACCAGGCCGTGCCCAAAACGCAACCAGGACATGTGCATCGACTCGAGCAGCGGGTCGTGCTGGCGGGTGCTGCCCGCGCCCAAACCGCCCAGCGTGATCAGCACCGAGCCGAGCATGCCCAGTTTCGCCGGGCGGGAGTCGCCGGCGGCGAGGAAGGCCTTCAGCCGTGAAACCCATTCACCGCGTGCCGGTTTGGCCGCCGGTGAGTCGGCTGTCGGGCTATCGATTGGCGTCGTCATCGGTCAGGCGGACCGGTTCGTGGCCAGCTTGGCCAATTCGGACAGGCCCGCTTTGGCCGCGGTGTTGATGGGTGCGGCCGCCAGGGTGGCCAGCGCCCGCTGGGTCAGCGTGGCGATCCGCTGTTCGGCCGCGGCCAGCGCCCCCACCGACTCGATGACGTCGCGCAGCTGATCCACCTGCGCATCGGTCAGCCGGGCCCCGATTGAAGTGCGTAACAGGTTGGCCGCCAACGGGTCTGACTTCTCCGCCAGCTCCACCGCCTCGGCCAGCAGCACGGTGCGCTTGCCCGATCGCAGATCGTCCCCGGACGGCTTGCCGGTCACCGCGGGGTCACCGAACACGCCCAGCACGTCGTCGCGCAGCTGGAACGCCACCCCCAGGTCTGTGCCGAACTGGCTGAAGACGTCGTGGACGTCGGGCCGGTCGGCGGCGGCGGCCGCCCCGAGTTGCAGCGGCCGGGACACGGTGTAGCAGGCGGTCTTGAAGGTGTCGACGTTCATCGCCGAGGCGATCGAGGCGGCCGCGCTGGCCTCGGCGACGATGTCGAGGTACTGCCCGCCGAGCACCTCGGTGCGAATGTTCGCCCACACCCGCCGCACCCGGCGCGCCGCCTGCGGCGTCAACTCCACCCCGAACACGATGTCGTCGGCCCAGGCCAGCGCGAGATCGCCGAGCAGGATGGCCGCCGACATCCCGAACTGCTCGGGCGAACCCTGCCAGTGCCGCTCGCGATGCAGCGCCGCGAACTGGACGTGGGTGGTCGGCCGGCCGCGCCGGGTGGAGGAGTCGTCGATCACGTCGTCGTGCACCAGCGCGCAGGCGTGCAGCAGCTCGAGTGCGGAAAACAGCAGCAGCGCTTGCTCATCGGGCGCTTCGGTGGTCACCGCGCGCCAGCCCCAATAGGCGAAGGCGGGCCGCAGCCGCTTGCCCCCGCCCAGCACGAAGTCTTCCAGCGCGGCGATCAGACCGCTGTAGTCGTCTCCGATGTACGCGGTCTCGGTGCGCCGGTCGTGCATGTACCGCCGCAACTGGTCGGTGATGGCGCCGGTCAACTCGACGGTTGCCGCTGCTGCTGTGGCTCCTAGGCTCAGCGCGGCGCCCCTTTCTGCTCGGCTGGCTGGGTGTTCCAGGCCCGACCAGTGTATTCGCCGCGGCGCCCGGGTCGCCTTCCCCACGGTTTCCCCACGGCGCGGGCGGGCGGACCCAGTTGCTTCGCATGGCTCACGAACCCGCCCCTATGCTGGCGGGTGCGCTGGGGGCCGCGAATGCTGCGCGGCCGCAAGACGCCCCGGGCCAATAGTCGTCAGATGGAGAGAAGCCGCGTGACCCTCAACACCATTGCGCTCGAGCTGGTGCCGCCGAACGCCGACGAAGGTCGGGAGCGGGCGCTGGAAGAGGCGCACAAAGTGGTGCGGAATTCGGCCGAGGCGGGCCTGGGCGGCCGGATCCGGCACGTGATGATTCCGGGGATCATCGCCGAGGACGACGACCGCCCCATCCAAATGAAGCCCAAGCTGGACGTGCTCGACTTCTGGTCGATCGTCAAGCCGGAACTGCCCGGGATCAACGGCCTGTGCACGCAGGTCACCGCCTTCATGGACGAGGCGTCGCTGCGCGCGCGGCTGACCGAGCTGACCTCGGCGGGCATGGAGGGCGTGGTCTTCGTCGGGGTGCCGCGCACCATGAACGACGGCGAGGGCTCCGGCGTCGCCCCCACCGACGCCCTGTCGATCTACCGCGAGCTGGTGACCAACCGCGGCGTGATCCTCATCCCCACCCGGGACGGCGAACAGGGCCGGTTCAACTTCAAGTGCGACCAGGGCGCCACCTACGGTATGACGCAGCTGCTGTACTCCGACGCGATCGTGGGCTTCCTGAGCGAGTTCGCCAGGCAAACCGACCACCGGCCGGAGATCCTGCTGTCATTCGGCTTCGTGCCGAAGATGGAGAGCCGGGTCGGGCTGATCAACTGGCTCATCCAGGACCCGGGCAACCCGGCGGTGGCCGCCGAGCAGGAGTTCGTCAGGAAGCTGGCCGCCGGCGAACCGGCGCAGAAGCGCCAGCAGATGCTCGACCTGTACAAGCGGGTCATCGACGGGGTTGCCGAGCTGGGCTTCCCGCTGAGCATCCACCTCGAGGCGACCTACGGAAATTCCGGGCCGGCCTTCCAGACGTTCGCGGAGATGCTCGCCTACTGGTCACCGGGCCGGCAGGGGTAGCTAGCTGGGCGGCGGCTGGTCGCGCGGCGCCGTCAACCGCGGTGACCGG
>NZ_LZLU01000055.1:0-19704 GCF_001673415.1 Mycobacterium sp. 1165196.3
CGACGTGCCGGTCGGCATCGGGGTGGCGATGGCGGGTGCGCGGGGCGTCGACAAGTTCGCCAAGCTGGCCGACCACCTCATTGCGGTGGAGCCGGACGCCGAACTCGTCAGGGAATGGCACTCCGCCCGCCAAGCCGCCAACCTCGCGGGCGGCGGACGGGTGGTCGGCCAGATACCGGTGTCCTGGGATCCCGACCGCGACACCGCGGTGAAGCGTGCACACGACCAGTTCCGCTGGTTTGCCGGCGGCTGGAAGGTCAACGCGGATCTGCCGACGCCGGCCGGCTTCGCCGGGGCGACCCAGTACGTGCGGCCCGAAGACGTCGCCGAGACCATTCCCTGCGGTCCTGACCTCGATGCCATCGTCGAGGGCGTCCGGCCGTACTGGGAGGCCGGGTTCACCGACATCGCGCTGGTGCAGATCGGCGGGGAAGCCCAGGAGCGGTTCCTCGCCGAGGCCGCGGAGCCTTTGCTCGCGGCGTTGCGCGACGCAGCAAACTGATCGCAGGTTTGACCGCTTCCCGCCCGGGTATCCGCGTTCGCAGTCGTGCGGAGCCGGCCAACGCGCGTCGGGACGTCGGCAGAGCTGGGACGTGACGGGCGTTCCGGCGGCGTTGGCCCCGCAAATCGCCGCCGCACCGCCGGTGGCCCGGACACAGGTCTTCCGGCGAAGCAAGGGGGAGTGAAAGTTGAGCGATCAGACCGACGGCACCACGAACACACTCGTCAAGGTCCTCAGCGGTGCCAGTTTCGGACTCGGCGTCAGCGAATTGGTCGCCCCGGGCAAAGTGGCCGCAATCGCGGGCGTGGATGACACCAGCCGGTCGCGACGGGTGATCCGCGCGCTCGGGGTCCGCGAATGCGGCCATGGCGCCGCGCTGCTCGGCGGTCCCGCCAAACTGGTGTGGACCCGGGCGGCCGGGGACGTCCTGGACATGGCCCTGTTGATCGCGGGCGTGGCCGCCCGCGGCCCGGGGCGACGCCGCCAGGGCGCCATCTCGGCGGCACTGCTGTCCGGTATCGCCGGACTGGACCTGTACACGGCGCTACGCACGACCGGCAACGGGGCCGCATCAGGCGCTCCAGCGCTACGAGCTCTTTGAGGCGAAAGTAATCGGTGATTCGCAGGAAGGGAGCGACGATGTCAAACGAGTTGCAAGGCAAGAAGATTGCGATTTTGGCGGCCGACGGTGTGGAAAAAGTCGAGCTCGAACAGCCGCGTGCGGCGCTGCAGGAGGCCGGCGCAAAAGTCCAGTTGCTGTCGCTGAAGGACGGCGAAATCCAGGCGCGTAATCACGATCTGGAACCGGCGGGAACGTTTGCCGTCGACCGCAAGGTATCCGAGGCGTCCGTGGACGACTTCGACGGCCTGGTGCTGCCGGGCGGCACGGTGAACCCGGACAAGCTGCGCATGGACAAATCCGCGGTGTCTTTCGTTCGCGATTTCGTCGGATCGGGCAAGCCGGTGGCGGCCATCTGTCATGGCCCCTGGACGCTGGTGGAAGCCGGTGTGGCAGTGGGCCGGACGCTGACCTCGTACGCCAGTATCCGCACCGATCTGCGCAACGCGGGTGCCCATGTCGTCGACGAGGAGGTCGTCGTCGACGGCAACCTGATCACCAGCCGTTCCCCATCGGATCTTCCGGCGTTTTGCGCGACCATCCTCAAGCAATTCGCGCAGGCGACTACCGGCTGACCGCGACTTTTCGGCCGTTCCGTTTGAATGCGCCGGTTTGCGGGCATTATCCCGCCAAGCCGTGATCAGCGGCAATCCTTGTAGGGTTCTCGAAAGGCCAACAGTGACAACCACGTATCCCGAGCCCGTTGTTTCACCGGTGCCAAACGTGTATCAGCCGCAGGAGGACTCCCGTTTGCTGGTGGACGTGATGCACGATTCCGGCCTGATCCCGGGGCGTCGTGTGCTCGATCTCTGCACGGGCAGCGGGTTCGTCGCGATCGCGGCTGCCGCGATGGGATGCGCGAGTGCCACCGCCTTCGACATCTGCCCGCAGGCGGTGCGTTGTGCCCGGGAGAACGCCGCGGTGGCCGGCGTGCAGGTCGACGTCCGCGAGGGTTCCTGGAACGCCGCGGTGGATGACGCGCCGTTCGACGTCGTCGTGTCCAACCCGCCCTATGTCCCCACCCCGCCCGGCGCCGAGACCGAAGAGATCTGCCCGGCCGCCGGCCCGTCCTGGGCCTGGAATGCCGGCGCGGACGGCCGCACGATCCTCGATCCGCTGTGCGAGACCGCGCCAAAGCTGTTGCGCGACGGCGGATCCCTGCTGCTAGTGCATTCGGCGCTGTCCGGCGTGCAGCAGTCGCTGGATGCCCTGAAGTGGGCCGGGATGGACGCGAAAGTAATTGCCTCCAAATGGATACCGTTCGGTCCGGTGCTGTCGTCGCGGGCGCAATGGTTGGAGAGCGTCGGCCTGATCCCGCGCGGCCGGCGCGAAGAAGAGCTGATCGTGATCCGCGCGGAAAAGCGATGACCACTACCCGGGTACAGGTGGTGCCCAACGGGCCCGTGCTGGTCTCGGGCCCGGTGCGCATCGAGATGCCCAACGGCGAGGTCGTGGAGTCCGACCGGTTCATGGTGGCGATCTGTACCTGCCGGCGCAGCGACAATTATCCGTTGTGCGACACCAGCCATCGCAGGTGTCGACGCCTCAAGGCGTCGGCTACTCCAGCGGCCGCCGCAGCGACGTCTGATTCTGGCGCCACGACGTCATAATCCGTTCCGCCAGGCGGTCTTCCACCGCGGCATGCGCCCGGATACCGAAGATGACGTCGTGCTCGAGTTGCGGCTCCTGGGCGACGAGATCGCCGACGACATCGATGCGCACGACGTGCTCGTGCACCGCGTCGGCCTCGACATGCTCGCTGTAGAACTCGACGCAGGCCGCCGGCGCCTGCAGGCGGCGCAACGCCTTCACCATGCGCTGTGATCCCGGCGGTGAGGTGATCTCCGTCGAGGCGAAGTGCCCGATGGCGGCGCCGCG
The DNA here is from genome assembly GCF_001673415.1 of Mycobacterium sp. 1165196.3. NCBI lineage: Bacteria > Bacillati > Actinomycetota > Actinomycetes > Mycobacteriales > Mycobacteriaceae > Mycobacterium > Mycobacterium sp. 1165196.3. Next base: position 3,000 of record NZ_LZLU01000055.1, read on the forward strand.
CAACGAGCGGTGCAGCCCGAACAGCGACATGAGGTTGACCACCGCCAGCGATTCGGCGGGCACCGCGTCGATGTAGCCCCAATACGTCGCGTCCAGTCCGGCCGCCGACAGCAGATTCGCGAACAGCTGCTGGTGTAACCGCGCGCCCTGTCCGGCGCCGTACTCATCGAATTCGATTGCCACGAATGCCGCTTTGGCCACTCCGCGCAGCCGCGGGATGGCAAAGGCGTGCGGATCACCCTCCTTGAGGTGATACAGCGAGCGGTGCACGAAGTATTCACACATCTGCTGCCAGGTTCCGGTGTCGCGCAGGTAGTACGACGGGCCGGTGCCGTCGACGGGTTCGACCGTCAGCGCTTCCATCTCGGCCGCCGCGGTCTGATCGGGGTCGATGAGTCCGACATCGCGGCGCACGCCGGTCAGAAAGACGCGTTCCAGCTCGGCGCGCAGCCCCAGCAGCGCCGGGTTCCACTCCCAGGCGGGGTCGACGCCGGCGAGACCCCGATAGTGCAGCTCGTAGCACATCGACAGCGCCAGCTGCAGATCCAGACCGTAGGGATCTGAATCGCGCACCGACGCGCCGATACGGGTCAGGTGATCGCCGGAGGGCGGGCCGGACAGCGCGCAACGCACGGCTGTTGACAGTGGCCCGTGTGCTGCCGGCAGAACGGGTTCGGTCATGGTCGATGCGTGGGTCACGCCGATGTCTACCCGCTACCGGGGGCTGGCAAACGGCGCGCCGGCGGTCGCATACGTCCCCCGCCCGCCTCAGCCGGCCGCTGACGGCGGTCGGAAGGTGATGTCGGCGGTGGTGCCGGCGGCGGTGGTGTCCAGGTCCATGGAATCGCTGAGCATCCGCATCAGCGGTAAGCCGCGGCCACCGTTGCCCGGGTTGGCGGCCGGCGTCTTCCACGATCCGTAATCGGTGATGCGGGTGCGCACTTCGTCGTCGGTGAGGCTGACTTCGAGCAGCATGGTTCCGGCGGCGAAACCACGGTAAGCGTGTTCGACGCAGTTGGTGCACCCCTCGTTGACCACCAGCACGATGTCGGCGGTCAGGTCTTCACCGATGCCCCCGGCGCGCAGCCAGTCCGCCAGCCGATGCCGGATGCTGACCAATTGGTCTGCGGTGGCGACGGTTTCGATCCGCAGCGGGCTGTGCTGATGGCGGTAGATCACCATCGCGACGTCGTCGTCATATCCCGCTGCCGGAGCCAGCTTACGAAGCACCTCATCGGCGACGGTGTCCAGGGGTGATGTCATGGTCTGCGCCAGAACGTCTGCGGCGCGGGCGATTCCGTCGTCGATCGATTCGTGTTTGCGTTCCACGAGGCCGTCGGTGAAGAGCATCAGCGTCGAGCCGGGCGGCAGCACCTGGGTGGTCTGCGGGCGCGGCTCGGTCCGGCGGACCGCGAGCGGCACCGACGCGGCATCGGTCAACAGCGTGGTCGTGCCGGGCTCCGGCCCGGCCAGCACGGCCGGCATGTGTCCGGCGTTGCTGTACTGCAGCACCCCGGTCTCGGTGTCCAGAATCGCCAGGAACACCGTGGTGCAGTACGCATTCGGGATGAGCGACGCCGCCGAGTCGAGCTGATCGAGCAGCACCGCGGGTTCGGCGCCGTTGATCAGCAGCGCCCGCGCGGAGCTGCGCAGCTGCCCCATGATTGCGGCGGCCGGCAGGCCGCGGCCCACGCAGTCGCCGACGACGATGCCGATGTGGTGCTCGCCGATCGGGAGCACGTCGTACCAGTCGCCGCCGATCTCCAAGGGCGGCACCGCGGGTTCGTAGCGAACGGTGAAGCCCGGCGGCGGCTGAACCGGCGGCAGCATGGCGCGCTGCAAGGTCAGCGACGTCTCGCGCGCGCTCTCGAACTGGCGCACGTGCTGCATGGCCAGACTCAGGTGGCTGATCAACACGGTGACCAGCAGCCGATCCTCCCCGCTGACCCACCGCGGTGTGCGCAGCTCGAGCCACAGCGCCAGGTTCCCGGTGCCGGAGAGCACCGCGACCAGTCCCTGCGCCTTGCCTGGATTGCCCGGCGCCTCAATCGTTTTCGCCGTCAGCGGCAGCTGGTGACGCGCGTCCTGAAAGGTGTTGCGCAACCACGGCTCCAGCGCGCGCCATGACGAGGCGGACGGCTCGCCCGCCACCTGGACGGTCGGGTCGCCTTCACCGTTGGGCCACGAGACCGCGATCACCCGCTGCACGTCGATCGCCGCGCTGCACTCGTCGAGGGTGATCGACAGTAGCTCGTCCACGCTTTTGGCCACCGCCACGGCGGTGGCCAGCCGCAGCACCGCGCTCTCCCGGGCCGCGAAGGCGCGCTCGGCGGTGACGTCGCGGATCGTTCCCACGTAGGCGTCTCGATCGCTGCCGGTTTCCTTGACTGCGTTGATGCTCACCTTCACCCACGCCAGATGCCCGTCGGCGTGGCGAATCGGTGTTTCGTAGTCGGCCCGGCCGTGGCTCAGCACCCGGGTTATCTGTTCGGCCGCCGTCTTGGTGTCGACCAGCCAGGGGTGCGGCCATCGATACGGCAGACCCTCGCTGGAATACCCGAGGATTTCGATGAAGGCACTGTTCATCTCGACCACCGAGCCCTCGTGATCGGCGACGAAGAACCCTTCCTGCAGGGAATTCACCAGTGCCGTGCGGAATTTGTCGCGATCGGCCAGCCCCTCGGCGCGGGCCCGTTGTTCGGCGTAGCGTCTGTTGCCGTCGATGAAGCCACGCGTCGCGACGTCCAGCGGAACCAGCAGCTGCAGCAGGAACTCCAGCGCGATCGGCGCATCCACGCGCACGTCCGTCGCAATTTCGAAGACCAGCCGCACGTGATGCTCGACGATGTCGAGCAGGCTGATCTGCTCCTGCAGGGCCCTGCGCCCGAGCTCGTTGCCGACCGACAGGGTCGCCTCGTCACGCGAATCGACGTAGGCGCGTAACGCGGCCTCGTACTGGTCGTAAAAGTCGTGGTGGGCGTTCACATCGTCACTCCCCGGTGCCGCGCGGCCAGCACCATCGCATCGTCGGTCTCCTTCGCGTCCTTGCCGAGGAGTCCTTCGGCGATGGCGACCGCCGGGGCCGAAAAGTCGATATGGTCCAGGTAGTCTTCGATGATTCCGTCCGTCCGCATCAGCAGCAGATCACCGGGGCGAATCGAAACGGCTTGCGCTGGTCTGATTTCCGGTATGCGATAACCGACGATGCCGCCAATGAGACGTGCCGTGGACTGGATATGGATACCGGTTGGTGCCTTGGTCACCAGATGGGCGGTGACATTGCCCACGCCGGCCCACGTCACCGTGTTGTCGGCAAAGTCGACCCGCGCCAACGTCATTGCGACTCCTCTGGTGCCGGCCAACACCCGGTGACAGAGTTGGATCAACACTTCGATCGGCTCCGACGCGGCCCGCGTGACCGTGTCGACCGCCCGCAGCGCGGCGTCGGCGGCGGCAGGCCCGTGGCCGAGCCCGTCCACCAGTCCGAACAATGCGGCCGTACCGGCGATGTCGACGGCAATGCCCCGATCACCGGAGGTGTCCTCGCTCGGCAAAGGCCTACCCGCCCTTGCCCATTCGATAGGTCCGAAACGCCCGTTCTTATGCACGAGGGGGAACCCATTTCCACATTTCGATGACGGTCCCCTGGCCCAGGGTCGACTCGACTACCAACCGGTCCATCAGGCGGCGGGCACCCGGCAGGCCCATGCCCAGACCCCGTCCGGTCGTGTAGCCGTCTTCCATCGCCCGCTCGATGTCGGCGATGCCGGGGCCCTGATCTTCGGCGCGCACCACCAGGGCTTCGCGTCCCTCCCGATCGGCGACGGCGACCCGAACCGCGCCGCGGCCCGCGTAGCTGGTGATGTTCCGCGCGATCTCCGAGATCGCCGTGGCGATCATCGTGACGTCGGTAAGGGAGAATCCCAGATCGAGGGCGAGTTGGTGTCCGGCCTTGCGGGCTTCGACGATGTCGTCGGGGTGGTCGATGGCGACGACGATATCAGCCGCCACCGTCGAGCCCGATCGTTGACTTCCCCACGCCGCCTTGGCGATTCAGCAGGGCGAGGCCCTCTTCAAGATCCAGCGCGGTGTTCATGTCGTCGAACTCAAGACCCAGCTGCACCATCGCGAAGGCCACCTCCGGCTGCAACCCCACGATCACGGTGTCCGCGCCGCGCAGCCGGGTCATGTGCGCGATGGTCCGCAGCGACCGCGCGGCAAAGGAATCCATCACATCGATGGCGGTGACGTCGACGATGATGCCCTGGGCGCGGAACTGGCTGACCCGTTCCATGAGGTCGTAACGAAGGCGTTCGGCGTCGGAGTCGGTGAGGGCGGCCTGTACCGACGCAATGAGAATCGAGCCCTGCTTCAGGATCGGTACTGGCATAGGGTGCTCGTGTCGATGGTGGTTAGCCGGTCTATTCGCCGGTGCGGGTGACCTCGTAGCCCAGCAGGCGTTCGGCCTCCTCGATGCCGCCCTGCAGGTCGCCGACCGCGTTCATCTTCGACAGGTCCAGCCCGATGGTCACCAGCGTCAGCGCGATCTCGGAGGAGAGGCCGGTGATGATCACGCTGGCACCCATCAACCCCGACGCGTCGACGGTCTGCACCAGGTGGTTGGCTACCGTCGAGTCGATGGTGGGCACACCGGTGATGTCGATGACCACCACCTTGGCCCGGTTCGCGCGGATGGCCCGCAGCAGCTGTTCGGTGACCTGGCGGGCGCGCTGAGAATCCAGCACGCCGATGATCGGCAGGATCAGCAGCTGCTCACGCACCTGCAGCACCGGCGTCGACAGCTCGCGGATCGCCTCCTGCTGCTGGCGGATGATGCGCTCGCGTTCCTGCACGAACGACACGCCCACCGTGTTGGCGATGCGGTTTGCCGCCGGCTCGTAGGCGTCCAGCACCCGATTGAGCATGTCGAAGTCGGTCTGGTACTTCTCGAACAGCGAGCGGGCGAGCACGTCGCGCAGCAGCAGGACGATGCCGAGTACCTCGTCGGTCTCCACACCGCGCGGGATGATGCGTTCGGACAGGTCGCGCGCGTAGTCCTGCAGTGCCTCGACGCTACCGGTCTCGAGCACCTCGACGTAGCTGTCGTAGACCGTCGTCGCCTCGGAGAAAATCTCCTCAGGGGTCATCGCGGTGAGCAACTGCGCCTCGGTGATGCGGCGGGCCCATTCCTCGCGCAAAATCGTCCGATTCTGCCGTAGATGCTGAACTAGCTGCGGCAGTAGGCCCTCGCTGGAAATACCCACGGTCTGCGCGGCGGCGCCGGTACTGTTGAAATCCGACGGCGAATCTGACATCTGGCCTCCCGAGTAGCCACGTCGCGCCCTGCGGTCTGCAGTTCCTTTTGCGAGACTAGCCTGGGTTGTCGCGGGGCACGTGTAGAGGGCATATTCTTCTCGCAGTTCGTAACGGCAGGCTAGGGTTGAACCACGCTTAAGGCACTCAAGGCCCAGGACAAAGGATTGCCATTGTCAGCTCCTGATTCGATTACCACGTTGGTTGAAGACCACGACGGGGTGTCCGTGGTCAGTGTCAGCGGCGAAATCGATTTGGTCACGGCGCCCGCGCTGGAACAAGCCATTAGCGCTGTCGTCGCCGATAGCCCGACGGCGCTGGTCATCGATCTCTCGGCGGTGGAGTTTCTCGGCTCGGTCGGCCTGAAGATCCTGGCCGCGACGTATGAGAAGCTGGGCAAGCAGACCGGGTTCGGCGTGGTCGCACGCGGTCCGGCCACCCGCAGGCCGATCCACCTGACCGGTCTGGACAAGACCTTCCCGCTGTATCCGACGCTCGACGACGCACTGACCGGCGTGCGGGACGGCACACTCAACAGCTAGCGCCGCGCTTTACCCATCGCTTGCCTGACAACGCCTTTGGCGCGGATGGGGCGATTCCAATTTCGCATCTCGTCGATTTCGGCGCCTATTCTGCGTTTTTTCTCGAGGACACCGCCGGCCTGAAGCGGTCTGCGCGCCCAGCGCAGGTGCGATGATCGGGGCTATGGACGTCGACCATCCGCAATCGGACCAGCGGTGGGATCGCCGTGCGCGCGGCGAGACAGAAGTTCAACGGCTGGACCGCAATTGGAACAGCCTGCTGCAGGAGCTGCGCGTGGTCCAGACCGGGGTGCAGCTGCTGACCGGATTCCTGCTGACCCTGCCGTTCCAGCAGCGCTTCGACGTGTTGGGGCCGCCGATGCGGGTGGTCTATTTGGCCAGTGTGGTGTGCGCGGTGTGCGCGACCGTCTTGCTGATCGCGCCGGTGGCCATGCACCGGATGCTCTTCCGGCGTCATCGGCTACAAGTCCTGGTCTCGGCCGCACACCGGTGTGCCTATGCCGGGCTGGCCCTGCTCGGTCTGGCGGTCATCGGCCTCACCACGATCATCTTCGCCGCGGTGGCCGGGCGGACCGTGGGCCTGATAGCCGGAGCGTGTGCGCTGCCGCTGTTCACCTTCTTCTGGTGGGTGCTGCCACTGATGCTGCGGACGCACGGCGAGTGACGCGACCCCGCCGGTCAGCGACCGGGCGCGAGCGCCGCGATCCGGGTGGACGTCAGGTGTTCGAGCAGGTCACGCGGATCGGCGAAGACGGGGTCGGCCCCCGCCTCCTGCAGTTCCGCGCGGGCGATGCCGCCGCTGCACAGCCCGATGCACGGCACTCCCGCGCCGGACGCGGCGCGTGCGTCCCATACGGCGTCCCCGACGAACACGGCGTGTTCGGCGTCCACACCGGCGCGGTCCAGGGCCACGTTCACGATGCCGGGTTCGGGCTTGGCGGTGTCGACGTCGCGTGACGACGTCGTCTCGGAGATGACGTCGTCGCAATCGAGCACCTTGCGCAGGATCTCCAGCTCGTCTTCGGGCGCCGAGCTGGCCAGCACCACCTGAAAGCCCAGCTCGGCGACGCGGCGCAGCAGGTCGCGGGCGCCGGGCAGCGGTTGCAGCAGCGGCGTGATCTCCCGGTAGTACTCGCTGTGCTTGTCGCTGAGGCGCTCCTGGACGTCGGCCGGGGCGTCGTCGGAGAGCTTGCGCACCAGCGTGGATCCGTCCATACCGATGCAGCGATGGATTTGCCAGGACGCCACCACCATGCCCTCGGCGTCGAACGCGCGCTGCCAGGCGTGCACGTGCAGGTAGTTGGAATCCACCAGGGTTCCGTCGACGTCGAACAGGACGGCGGGGCGGCCGCCGCGCGCCGTCAGGGCAGGCTCCCGGCGCCCGTGCCGGGGCACCCGCCCGCATGCGATCGTGAAATCATGTGCCCGGCATACCCACGCAGGGCGTGACTGACACGGTCCACCCTTCGTTTGGTCCCTGGGCCGACGGGTACCCCGGGTGATGATCCGCTGCGCCGGGACGGCTGTGCCGTGCTTACCAGCGGATCCGACCTAGGCCGTATGTATTGAATGACGCTGGCACACAATAGTTTTCGACGAGGAATGACGTTGGATTACCGCAAGAACGCCCCAGTCGACCATGCCCGTACCACCCGTGCGCACGCCGGCGAATCCCTCCAGAACGGCGCCAACGCACCCGGGCTTGCCGGGTCGGCCCTCGCGGTGATCGCCCTCACCGTCGGGCTGTTCGCCGTGGCCGCCGGCCATCTGGTGGTCGGCGCCGTCGCCCTGATCGTCGCCGTTATATTGGGCGCGCTGAGCGCGACCTGGCTGCTGCGCACCCACCGCAAGGTTCGGGATGCCGAACTGCGCTGGCATGCCAAGCATTCCGACCAGCCGGCGCCACCGCCCAGCAGCTGACGGAATCGGTACGCGCTTGATCCCGCGGCGAGCGGGCGAATTGGTCACATTTTTTCGGTCGCAATGGTGTAGCGCACCCCCGAACGGGGTACTGCCTGCGCCACGGGTGAGTACAGGAAAGTGCGTCAACCCGTTCCGGAGCAGGAAGGAACACCGATGGCGACCACCACTGACTACGACGCACGCCGTATATCCGACGCGGACACCCCGGACAAGTCCTCGCTACGCGAATTGGCCCCGACCCTGCAGGGAGCCGCCACCACCGTGGTGGACGAGGACCCCAACGATGTGCACTTCTTCGAGCTGCCGGGCGCCGACCTGTCCGGGGAAGAGCTGTCGGTGACCGTGATTCCGCAGCGGGCCGACGAGTTCACCTGCTCCAGCTGCTTTTTGGTCCAGCACCGTAGCCGGATGCGCACGTCGAGCGCCGGCCTTCCGGTGTGCGCCGACTGCGCCTGATATCGGCTCTTCCGGAAGACTCCCCGGCCCGCGTGAGCCCCGCGCCGCGACCGCGAACCTGCGCTGGATTGTCGGTGGCATCCACTAGGTTCAGCGGACGATGGAGAAGGTGCTCGGGTCGCTCCTGCCGCTGGGGTTAGCGCTCCCTTGGTATTTCACGCAGCGGGCCACCGGTAGCCTGCCGGCGGGATGTGCGGCCGGCCTGGTCGGCCTGGCCGCCGCGGTGGCCATCCTGTGGTGGCTTTCGCTGCAACGGGATCGCCATCAGGCCGACGCGCAGCGACGCCGCGACCTCAAATGCGCGAAAGCCGGGCTGCGGACCATCGATCGGATGTCGGGCACCGAGTTCGAGGAATTCGTTGCGGCACAGCTTCGGATCGCGGGCTACAGCGTCACCCCGACGGCGAGCACCGGCGACTACGGTGTGGACCTGATCGCCAAGAAGGACGGTGCCCGCATGGCCGTTCAATGCAAAAGGCTGGCGAAGGCGGTGGGCGTGGCCGCGGTCCAGCAGGTCGTGGCCGGGGCGCTGCACCATGGCTGCAACCGGACGGTCGTGGTGACCAACCAGACCTTCACCAAGGCGGCTCGCCGGCTGGCCAGCACCCATCACTGCCGTCTGGTGGCGCGCACCCAATTGCACAGCTGGACGCGCGTTCCCGGCCGGGGCCCGCGGCGCACACCCGGGGTCGCTCCCCACGCCCGGCCGCAGCGGCTGGAACCGGAGTGGGACGCCTAACGAGAGCCTCTGCGCCACAGCATGTTCGGGCCGTCACGCCGGTGTCAGCGCCGGGTGGCGTCATCGATCACCCGGCGCGCGATGTCCCGCAGCGGGGTGTTCATGCTCTGCGAGAGTTTGATCAGCGTGTTGAAGGCGGTCTGATCGTCGAGGTCGTAGCGCTCGATGAGGATGCCTTTGGCCTGGCCGATCATGTCGCGGGTGCTCAGGGCTTCCTTGAACTGTTGGGTGCGCACCACGTTGCTCCACGCCAGGGCGCCCAGCGTCGCGAAGATGGCGGCGATCCGACGGGAGTCCTCGGAGAAGGCCTGCGGGCAATCGGCATAGAAGTTCAGGGCGCCCATGCTCAGCTCGTCGGCGAACATCGGCAGCGACAGAACGCTGCGGATCGGCGTGTGGGCGAGCGCGTCGGCCTGATACTTCGGCCAACGTTGGTCCATCTCGAGGTCGTCGATGACGACGACCTTGCGGGTCCACGCGGCGTGCACGCACGGCCCTTCCAGGTGGCGCTGCTGGAACTCGTCCAGCAGGCGGGCGCTGTCGTGGGTGACCGACGGGGTGCTGATCTCGTTCTGCCGGCTGGTGACGGTGATCCCCGCTTCCTGAGCCCCCGGCACCCAGCGCGCGGCCGCGCTGGTCAGGTCGTCGAGCACCTGGGGGAAGTCAGACGCGTCCGCCGAATAGATGGCGCGCAGAACGTCGGTGAGCAGGGTCAGATCGTCAAAATTGGTCACTGAATGTCGCCCTCATGCTTCGAGACCGGTTACAGGCAATTCCGCGCCGTTTTCTGCAGCCTGCGGTCTCGCGAGGCGATCACTGATTAGCTATGACGGCGACGAAAGTCGATGCTGTCTGCTTAGCATGACGGTGAGATCCATTATATCGGCCGGGTTTCCGCCGATTGCGCCCGATACCGACTCTGGACGGACCCCGGTTGACGGGGGCCAGACGCCGGTCGCGACCCTCCGCCGCGGCTGACGAGCGACGGATGTCCAACTGGTCGGGGTGGCGGGATTTGAACCCACGGCCTCTTCGTCCCGAACGAAGCGCGCTACCAAGCTGCGCCACACCCCGCTTGAAGCTCCGACAGCCTATCGCACCGGGCCGTCGGCTGGCCAAACCGCGGTGCGCGAGGTCACGTCCAGGTGCACGATCGCTCGAACTCGACCAGCGCCTCGGCCGGGCCGGTCGGATCCAATCCCTGCGCCCGCACCCACTCGTCACTGAAATAGGTGTCGCGGTAGCGATCGCCGCTGTCGGCGAGCAGCGTGACGACCGAACCGCTGCGGCCCTCGGCGACCATCTCGGCGAGCAGGCCGAATGCACCCCACAGGTTGGTCCCCGTCGACGGCCCCACCCGGCGCCCCAACACGGCGCTGACGTGCCGCGCGGCCGCGATCGAGGCCGCGTCCGGGACGGCCACCATCCGGTCGACGACGCCGGGCAGAAACGACGGCTCCACCCGCGGCCGGCCGATGCCCTCGATGCGCGACGAGCCGGGCAGCAGCAGGTCGTTCAGGTCGTTCTGGTCTTCGGCGTAGGCGGGGAAGAACGCGGAGTTCTCCGGGTCGACGACGCACAACCGGGTGGCGTGGCGCCGGTACCGGATGTAGCGCCCGATCGTGGCGCTGGTTCCGCCGGTGCCCGCCCCGACCACGATCCACTCCGGGACGGGGTGCTCCTCCTCGCGCATCTGCTCGAAGATCGACTCGGCGATGTTGTTGTTGCCCCGCCAGTCGGTGGCGCGTTCGGCGTTGGTGAACTGGTCCAAGTAGTGCCCACCGGTCTCGTGGGCGATCCGCTGGGCCTCGGCGTAGACCTCGCTGGCGCTCTGCACGAAATGGCAACGGCCGCCGTGGGCTTCGATCAGCGCCACCTTCGACGTGCTCGTCGCCGCCGGCATCACGGCGACGAACGGCAGCCCCAGCAGGGCGGCGAAATAGGCCTCGGACACCGCCGTCGAACCCGACGACGCCTCGACCACGGTGGTGCCCTCGTCGATCCAGCCGTTGCACAGCGCGTAGAGGAACAGCGAGCGGGCCAGCCGGTGCTTGAGGCTGCCGGTGATGTGCGTGGTCTCGTCTTTGAGGTACAGCGCGACCTGGGCGCCGGGACCGCCCATGCTCCACGCCGACGGCAGCGGATAGCGAAGCAGATGGGTGTCGGCGCTGCGCCGGGCGTCGGCCTGGATCAGCCGGATCGCATTGTCGGTCCAGCAACGCGAGCGGCTGCGGACCGCGATCCGGGTCTCGCCGGTCAACGCACCGATGCTGTTGGCTGCGAACGGCTCAGGTCGCTGGCCGCGTCGCGGTCGCCCATCGGGGTGGCGATCAACGTCAGCAGGGTCGCCTCCGGGCGGCAGCAGAATCGCACCGGCGCGAACGGCGAGGTCCCCATGCCGGCGGACACATGCAACTGCATGTTCGCGCCCCAGCGCGACGGTCCCTTGGCGCGCGAGCGGTCCAGGCCGCAGTTGGTCACCAGCGCGCCGTAGAACGGCAGGCACACCTGGCCGCCGTGCGTGTGCCCGGCCATCACCAGCTGATAGCCGTCGGCGGCGAACCGGTCCAGCACCCTGGGCTCGGGCGAATGGGTCAGTCCCAGCCGCAGATTCGCCGCCGGGCTGGCCGGGCCGGCGATGGTTTCGTAGCGGTCCCGGTCCAGGTGCGGGTCGTCCACGCCCGCGGCCGCGACGTGCAGGCCGGCGACTTCGAACTCGCGGCGGGTGTGGGTGAGATCGAGCCAGCCGCGCTCGGTGAACGCCGCCCGCAGGTCCTGCCAGGGCAGCGGTTCACCGCGGACCCGGTGCGACGGATTGGTCACGTAGTTCAGCGGATTCTTCAGCTTCGGCGCGAAGTAGTCGTTGCTGCCGAACACGAAGACACCCGGGCGAGAGAGCAGGTCACCCAGGGCCTGGATGACCGACGGCACCGCCTTGGGGTGGGCCAGATTGTCGCCGGTGTTGACCACCAGGTCCGGTTCCCAGCCGGCCAGTTCGCGCAGCCACGCCTGTTTGCGGCGCTGCCCGGGCGTCATGTGAAGGTCGCTGATATGCAGCACCCGCAGCGGAGTCGAGCCGGGGGACAGCACGGGCATGGTGATCTCGCGTAGGACGAACGCGTTGCGCTCGATGACCGCGGCATAGCCGAGGCCGGCGACGCTCGAAGCAAGGGTGGCGGCGCCGGCACGTATCAGGACGGGCACGGCTCGGCGACGATGCGGGCCGCGAGGCGGCCCGGGGAGGAGCCGGGCAATCGGGACTTGAGCATCAGCCATGCTGGCAGCCTACTGCCGGTCGGGGACTGGCAGCGTATCTCTTGACGTCACGACGTTTATGGCGGCGGCGGCTGGCCGGGCGCCGGTGGTGGCGGCGCCAGCAGCGGAATGGTGATCGGCGGCAGGCCCGGGATCTCGACGACCTGCGAACCGACCGGCGGCGGTGCACCTTCCGGTGGCGGCGGCGGGGCCGGCGGGATGCCGTTGCTGACCTGAATGGTGATGATCGAGCCCGGGATCGTCGCGCCGCTCGGCGTCGTGCCGACCACTTCGCCCTGCTTCGCGCTGCTGTTGACGAAGTTGTTCTGGTCGGAGACCTGGAAGCCGGCCTCCTTGATGCGTTGGCGTGCCGCGTCGATATCCAGGCCGGCGACGCTGGGCACCCGTGACCCGGGCGACCCGTCGACGTAGCGGGGATCGGTGGGCGGCAACTGCACGGGTCCGAAATTGGTGGCGATCGGTTTCATCGCGGTGAACCAGGTGCGGGCCGGCTCGTTACCCCCGTACAGGTCGCCCTCGGCGCAGTGGCGCAGCGGGGCGGAGCACAGATCGGTGGGGTTCGTCGAGTCGTCGTAGATGTAGTTGGCCGCCGCGTAGTGGTTGGTGAAGCCCACAAAGCCCGACGAGCGGTGCGCCTCGGTGGTGCCCGTCTTCCCGGACACCGGCAGGTCCCAGCCCGCCGCGCTCGCCGAACCGGCCGCCGTGCCGCCGCCCAGGGCGTCCTTGCTCATCGCGTTGGCCAGCGTGTTCGCCAGACCGTCGGGCACCACCTGGTCGCAGGTCTCGGTGGTGACGGCGACCTCGTTGCCCTTGCGGTCGACTAGCTTGTCGATCGGGTTGGGGGGGCACCAGGTGCCGCCCGAGGCCAGGGTGGCCGCGACGTTGGACAGCTCCAGCGCGTTCACCTCGATGGGGCCCAGCGTGAACGAGCCGATGTTCTGCCGCTTGACGAAGTCGGCCAGGCTCTCGTTGCTGTCGGGGTTGTAGTCGCGGGCCGTGCCGGGGTCGGCGTAGGACCGCAGCCCCAGCTTGATGGCCATGTCCACCGTGCGCGTCACACCGACCTGCTGGATCAGCTTGGCGAAGGCGGTGTTGGGCGAGGTGGCCAACGCGTCGGTGACGTTCATTGACCCGCGGTAGTTACCGGCGTTGACCACGCACCAGTTGTCCTTGGGGCAGCCCTTCGCCCCGCCGCTACCCATGCCCTTCGCCTGGAACCGGCCCGGCACCTCGAGGGTGGCGTTGATGCCCATGCCCATGTCCAGGGCCGCGGCCGTGGTGAAGATCTTGAAGACGGATCCCGCGCCGTCACCGACCAGCGAGAACGGCTGCGGGCGCATGGTCTGGCCGGCGTCGACGTCGAGGCCGTAGGTGCGGTTGCTGGCCATGGCCATCACCTTGTGCGACGTCTTGCCGGGCTGGATCACGCTCATCACGCTCGATATCCCCGGCAGGGTCGGGCTGGCGAATTTGTCGATGGCCGCCTTGACCGGGATCTGCACATCCGGGTCCAGCGTCGTCTTGATGAGGTAGCCGCCCCGGGCCACCTGTTCCTTACTGATCCCGGCCCGCGACAGGTACTCCTGGACGTAGTCGCAGAAGAAGGCGCGGTCGCCCGCAGCGATGCAGCCGCGGGGCAGCTCGTTGGGCTGCGGCAGGATGCCCAACGGCGCGGCCTTGGCGGCGCGCAGTGCTTCCTCCTCCTGCGGAATGTTCTGAATCATGGTGTCCAGCACCAGGTTTCGCCGTGCCAGCGCGCCTTCTGGGTTGATGTACGGGTTGAGCGCGCTGGTCGACTGCACCATGCCCGCCAGCAGCGCCGCCTGCTGCCAGTTCAGGTCGGACGCGTTGATGCCGAAGTAGGTCTGGGCTGCGTCCTGCACGCCGAACGAGCCGTTGCCGAACGACACCAGGTTCAGATAGCGGGTCAGGATCTCGGGCTTGGTGAAGGTTTTGTCCAGCGTCAACGCCATGCGGATCTCGCGCAGCTTGCGGGCCGGGGTGGTCTCCACCGCCGCGCGCTTCTCCGCGTCGGTTTTCGCCGTGACGAGCAGTTGGTAGTTCTTGATGTACTGCTGCTCGATGGTCGAGCCACCCCGGGTGTCCACGTCGCCGCGGGCGTAGCCGGCCAGGCCGGTCAGGGTGCCTTTCCAGTCCACGCCGTTGTGGTCGGCGAACCGCTTGTCCTCGATGGAGACGATCGCCAGCTTCATCGTGTTGGCGATCTTGTCGCTGGGCACCTCGAACCGGCGCTGCGAATACAGCCAGGCGATGGTGTTGCCCTTGGCGTCGACCATCGTCGACACGGCGGGCACCTCGCCCTCGAGCAGCTGGGCCGAGCCGTTGGCCACCACTTCCGAGGCGCGATTGGACACCAGTCCTATTCCGCCGGCGAACGGGAACAGCAGAGCCGTGGCGACGACGCTGGCCAACAAACAAAGCCCCGCAAGCTTGAGGATCGTGAGCGCGGCCGGGGGGCGGTCTGACATGGCTACTACAGTAGCGGCCCCCAGTCACGCCGCCACGCTGCACGTTCTTCCAAAATTTGCGTCATCTTGAGACCGGTGGCGGCGGGTCTGAATTTGCAGTTGCGTCACAGGTCAGACGTGCAACAGAGTGTGCAAGATCACTTCTTCGCCTATCGTTTGGTACGAGACGGCACGCCCGTCCCAAAAAAAGCGTTATCGGACTGTTGCGCAATTGGCACCTGACCACCTAACTTAGACACACGGTGAGATTCAGGTAACACCGACGTACATAGTGTGGCGTAGATCGCTAGGTCAGGATCTGCACCCGAGGAGGGCGGCCGTGACGGGCGGCCGGTAGGGAAAGGGAACAGTTCGTGTCACCAATACGGCCGGCGGCGCGTAGGACAAACATTGCAGCCGCACAAGGGGTACTCCGCAGTGTCGATGCCGAAGAACGGATCGCTTGGGTCTCGAAGGCGCTCTGCCGGACCACCGATCCCGACGAACTGTTTGTCCGCGGAGCGGCCCAGCGTAAAGCGGCCGTGATCTGCCGTCATTGCCCGGTCATGCAGGAATGCGGGGCAGACGCGCTGGACAACAAGGTCGAGTTCGGGGTCTGGGGCGGCATGACCGAGCGGCAGCGCCGCGCCCTGCTCAAGCAGCACCCCGAGGTGGTTTCCTGGGCGGACTTCTTCGACAAGAGGCGGACCCGCAGCGTCGGCTGATCTCCACCGGCCCGACGGGCCGCCGGTCGATCGGCGCGGGCAGGGCCGACGTCCCGCCATTCGTCATTACGTTTCTGTTACGACGGGCTCCGGCCGGATCCTCAGCGGGCCGTTGCCCGGCCCGCATCGTCACCGGCGTAGCTCGGATTGGTCGGTTCCTCAGCGGGCCGTTGCCCGGCCCGCATCGTCACCGGCGTAGCTCGGATTGGTCGGTTCCTCAGCGGGCGGTTGCCCGGCCCGCATCGTCACCGACCGAAGTGATCTGATCGGCGAGCGCCCGCAGCGCCTCCAAGTCCGAAACATCGAACGGCAGCGACGGAACCCCGATCACCGGCACGTGCGGGTTGGCCCCGGTGAACCGCGACAGCAGCCTGATCTCCCGCTTGGCGGTCTGCGCACGGTCGGCGTGAATCTTCAACACCGCCGACGCCAGCGACGCGGACTCGGAATCGCCGTCCTGGTCCAGCATTTCGCTGCCATCGATCGCCCGCTCGGCCGGCAGCGAGCACAACGGCGGATGGGTGCGGTTCAACACCAGCCCGGCGAGCGGCATCCCTTCCTGCGACAGGCGGTCGACAAAGAACGCCGCCTCGCGCAGCGCGTCGGGCTCGGCCGCCGACACCACGACGAACTGCGTCCCGCGCCGCTTCAGCAGCGCGTAGGTGCGATCGGCCTTCTCGCGGAAGCCGCCGAACGTGGCGTCCAGCGACTGCACGAACGCCGCGGCGTCGCCGAGCATCTGTGAACCCAGGATCGTCGACATCGCCTTCATCGCCAAACCCATTGCGCCGGTGACCAACCGCCCGATGCCGCGGCCCGGCGCCAGCAGCAGCCGCCACAGCCGGCTGTCCATGAAGCTGCCCAGTCGCTTCGGCGCGTCCAGGAAGTCCAGGGCGTTGCGCGACGGCGGCGTATCCACGACCACCAAATCCCAGCGATCCTCGGCCAGCAGCTGGCCCAGGCGCTGGGGGTCAGCGACCTCGGCAACACGCCGCAACGCGTCCCGCTGGCGGCGGAGGTTCCCGGCGAGCTGCACGCGATGATGCTCGACATGCGCCGTACCTTCGACGAGATGGTGGTCCAGTACTCGGGACCCGGTCGCGCGCAGGCGATTCTGGACAACCAGTTCTATCAGACCGTCGCCAGTTCGCTTGCCGGCACGCAGGAGTACATGGCGATGGAGAAGCTGGGCCAGCTGCTGGCCGAGGATCGCTGGGATTTGGTGGTCGTGGATACGCCGCCGTCGCGCAACGCCCTGGACTT